>JANNNF010000247.1:0-16206 GCA_031398405.1 Rhodobacterales bacterium
GCCTCCACCGTGACGAGGCTGTGCAGCTCGACCACCTTGCGCTTGGGCCGCACGCCCGGCGGCAGTTGCCGCCAATACCCGCGCGTCTTCTGCGGCCGAGGTGCTGGTGGAAAACATACGGCGCGGTGAGGCGGGGCTGCCCTTCGTGCATCTGGTCGATCGCGCGCGCGGGTACTGAACCCTGTCGGAAACGGAACAGACCCAAATCTGATGCCCGGTCATTGTCGCCGACAAAAAGGGGCACAGCATGCGGTACGGCACGGGCGTTCTTCTGGTGGTGACGGCGGCGGTGCTTTGGTCGCTGATGGGGTTGATGATCCGCCAACTGGCCGAGGCAGGCACATGGGCTGTGCTGTTCTGGCGGTCGGTCGGCATGATCCCGGTGCTGGTGGGTTATATCGCCTTTGCCTCGGGCGGGCAGGTTGTACAACGGTTGCGCGGCGTGGGCATGGCGGGGGCGATTGGCGGTGCCGGACTGGTGCTGGCGTTCGCGGGCGCGATTTACGCCATTCAAGCCACCACGATTGCCAACGCGGTGTTCCTGTTTTCGGCCTCGCCGTTTCTGGCGGCCATCTTGGGCTGGCTGATCCTGAAAGAACCTGTCCGGCCTGCCACCTGGGCTGCAATTGCGCTGGCCGGGGTGGGCATGTTCATCATGGTGCGCGAAGGATTGGCCGAAGGGGCCATGCTGGGCAATGTGGCGGCTTTGCTGTCAGCCAGCGGATTTGCGATCTTTACCCTCGCGCTGCGGTGGGGTCGCGGGGCAGACATGATGCCAGCGGTGGTTCTGGGCGGGGTTTTTTCGATGATCATAGCGGTGGTGGTGCTGGGGCTGACCGGCGGCAGCCTTGCCGTGCCGATGGGCGATATCGCCATCTCCATCGCGATGGGTGCCTTGATTCTGGCCACCGGAATGGTGCTTTACACTCTTGGAAGCCGGGTGATCCCCGCCGCCGAACTGACCCTGCTGGCGATGGTTGAAGTGATGCTTGCCCCGATTTGGGTCTGGGCGCTGCTGGGAGAGACGGCATCGGTGGGCACCTTTGTCGGCGGGGCGGTGCTGATGGTGGCCGTAGCGTTTAACGCAGCCACTGGCGCGCGGGCACGGGCTTTAGCCTAGGGTGCGCTCAACGTGTCCGCCGGAAAAACCGCGACCTGTCATACAACGTCTCCAGCCGTTTCAGGCGGCCTTCGGTCACATCCCACGTCAGATCCTGCACTGCGGCCAGCAGCGTCTCAACCAGAACCATGATCGACACCGTGCTGTCCCATGCCGACGGGGCCTCGACATGACAGGCCAGCGTATGCTGCGCTTGGGCAGCGGCGGGTGACACCCAAGGGTCGGTGATCAGCACCACGCAAGCGCCCTGTTCCCCCGCCAATTCCACCAGCTGCAACACCGAGTTTTCGTACCTGCGAATATCGAACACCAACAGCACATCCCCCGCCTGCATTTCCAAGAGGGCAGAGGGCCAAGAATTGGACATATCGGACAACAGCGTCACGTCGGGCCGAACGGCGGTCATCAGGGTCACAAAGTAATCCGCCATCGCATGGGTAATCCGCCCGCCCATGGCAAACACAGCGCGCGCAGGGTCGGCCAGCAAGGCCGCCACCGCATCAAATTGTGCATGATCAATCTGGTGCAGCGTGGCTTGCAGATTGGCCACCACAGCATCGGCAAAGCGGTTAAGGATATGGGTATCCGGCACGCCCCCGGCCCAGCGGTCATGCTTTGCCAGCGGGGAGACCAGCATTGCCTCCACCTCGCCGCGCAAGGACGCCTGATAGTCAGGATATCCCTTGTAGCCCAGCTTTTGCATCAAGCGCACCACCGTTGGCGTTGATACCTCGGCCGCCCTCGCAAGTGCCGTGATCGACCCCAAAGCCGCCACTGGATAGTGCCGCAGGATATAGGTGGCAAGCTGGCGCTCCGCCCGCGTCAGCCGGGGCAACGCGCTACGCATCGTCTTTTCCATGCTGATGATGCTGTCCACCCTGCCCCCTTTTGCGACGCCTCCTGCGTCTCATTCAGAAAACATTGTAACAGCAAAAATGCGAGTGAAATATTCTTGACAGAAGGTCGCGCCGCAGACCAGCCTTGTGCCACGCAAGGGGATGCCACCCACCATGACCACCGCCATCGCACATCGCTTTGCCCCCGTGATTGAGGGGGCGGTATCGCCCAGTCGCGTGGTGCTGGTGTGTGAACACGCGTCAAACGCTTTTCCTGCACCATGGGGCACCCTTGGCCTGACGCCTGCCCAGCAACACGCCCACATTGCGTGGGATATCGGTGCCCTTGGCCTTGCGCGCGGCCTTGCGGAACGGATGGATGCCACACTGATCCATGCCCCGGTCAGCCGCCTGATTTACGACCTGAACCGGGCACCGGACCAGCCCGGCGCAATGCCAGCACGGTCAGAAATGCATGATGTGCCGGGAAATCAGACCCTGACACCACAGGATCGCACCGCGCGCATGGAAGCGGTCTATCTGCCGTTTCATCAGGCGCTGCACAGTTTGCTGATGCAACGTCTGGCCAGTGGGATTGCCCCGTTGATGATCACCATTCACAGCTTTACGCCCGTTTATTTCGGCCAGACCCGTGCTGTCGAATTTGGTGTGATCCACGATGCCGACCCCGCCCTTGCCACCGCCATCGTTATCGAAGCCCGCGCCCGCACCGCGCTTCGCTGTGCTCTGAACGAGCCCTATTCTGCCGCCGATGATGTGACCCATACCCTACGTCTGCACGCCACCCCCTACGGCCTGCCCAATGCAATGTTGGAGGTCCGCAACGACCTGATCGACTCCGCTGACTCCCAGCAGGCAATGGCTGACACTCTTGCCCCGGTGCTGAAAGCAGCCTTGCAAACGAGGGCCGCATGACTGCCAGCCACCCTGTTGCGCCAGACCCCTGCGCCCGATATGATCAAATTAATCAAATCGGGAACCGCTCTATGCCGCCAGCGCCAAAGCCACAGACCAACGGTGCCGATTGCTGGCCGCGCAAGCCCGAATTTGGCGGCGCGGACGGGTGCAGGGCCTGCTGAACAGCGACACCTTCTTCCCCGAATTTTGAACCGAAAGGCACCACATGCCCGGAAATATGACCTTCGCCGCTCTGAAAAACGCCGTCGCTGATGGCACGATTGATACCATTCTGGTTGCAGCCATTGACATGCAGGGTCGCCTGATGGGCAAGCGGTTTCACGCCGCGTTCTTTGTCGAAAGCGGCTATAAGGAAACCCATTGCTGCAACTATCTGCTGGCCGTGGATATGGAGATGACCACAGTTCAGGGCTATAAATCCACCGGCTGGGAGGCGGGCTACGGCGATTATGTTCTGCGCCCCGACATGTCGACCCTGCGCCCGCTGCCGTGGCTGCCGGGAACCGCACTGGTTCTGGGCGATTTGCTGGATCACCACACCCACGAAGAAGTCTCCGTATCCCCTCGTGCCATCCTGAAAAAACAGGTCGCCCGCTCCCGCGCCATGGGGTTCGAGGCGATGATGGCGACCGAACTGGAATTCTACATCTTCGAGAATTCCTATGAAAACCTAAGGGATGGTGGCCTGTCTGCCCTGACCCCGATTTCGGGGTATAACGAGGACTACCACCTGTTCCAGACCACCAAGGAAGAAGGCCTGATGCGCGCCGTGCGCAACGGACTTTATGGCGCGGGCATCCCGGTTGAGAATACCAAGGGCGAGGCCGACGCAGGCCAGCATGAGGTGAATTACCGCTACTCTGACGCGCTGGACACCGCCGACAACCATGTAATCACCAAACAGGCCGTCAAGGAAATTGCCCATGCGCAGGGCAAATCCGTGACCTTCATGGCAAAATATCACCACAACAAGGCGGGCTCCTCCAGCCACATCCACCAATCCTTGTGGACCATGGATGACAAGCCTGCGTTCGCAGACAAGGCCGATGTGCATGGCATGTCGGCCCTGATGAAGCATTTCATCGCGGGCCAACTGGCCCATGCCCGCGACATCACGGCGTTCCTCGCACCTTTCGTCAACAGCTACAAACGCTTTACCGTGGGCATGTTCGCCCCCACCAAAGCAGTGTGGAGCGCCGACAACCGCACAGCTGGTTTCCGGGTCTGCGGCGAACATACCAAGGCGGTTCGCGTGGAATGCCGCATTCCCGGGTCGGACGTGAATCCCTACCTCGCCTGTGCCGCCTTGCTCGCAGCGGGCCTTGACGGCATCGAGCGCAAGCTGGAACTGGAACCTGAAATGAAAGGTGACATGTATACCGCCGGCGGCATCCGTGAAATCCCGCGCAACCTGCGCGAGGCCGCCGATCTTTTGCACGCCTCTACCATGTTGCGCGCCGCATTCGGGGATGATGTGATCGACCACTACCACCACGCCGCCCAGTGGGAAATCTCGGAAACCGACCGCGTGGTCACGGATTTCGAGCTGCAACGCCTGCTGGAACGCGCCTGAAGTCACGGGCGTAGGATGGGCGATTCCGCCCATCTTCCCCACCTCAAAAATACCCAGATGGACACCCCCATGAAACCGATAGACCTGATTTCCCCCGTCGATGGCTCGATCTACGCCACCCGGATGCCCTTGACCCTCGCCCAAGCTCAAGCCGCCGTCGCCACCGCCAAAGCCGCTCAGAAAGCTTGGGCTGCAAAGCCCCTGGCCGACCGTATCGCGCTGGTCAAGGCAGGGGTCGCCAAACTGAACGAGATGAAAGACGTAGTGGTTGAGGAAACTGCTTGGCAAATGGGCCGCCCCACCCGCTTTGGCGGCGAGTTTGGTGGCGTTAATGCCCGCACCGAGTATATGTCCGACATCGCTGCCGAAACCCTCGCTCCGATCGTGGTGGAGGATTCTGACAAATTCCAGCGCACCTTGCACCGTGACCCGGTGGGCGTTGTGTTCATCGTTGCCCCTTGGAACTACCCCTACTTGACCACCATCAACACCCTGGTCCCGGCCCTGATTGCGGGCAATACAGTGATCCTGAAACACGCGAGCCAAACCATGCTGGTCGGCGAACGTCTGGCCGAAGCCTTCCATGCAGCGGGCGTGCCCGCTGACGTGTTCCAGAACGTTGTGCTGGATCATGCGACCACCGAGGCGCTGATTGCCGCGCGGTCGTTCGGCTTTGTGAACTTTACCGGGTCGGTTGGCGGCGGCGTGGCGATGGAAAAGGCGGCGGCTGGCACCTTCACCGCCATGGGACTGGAACTGGGCGGCAAAGATCCGGGCTATGTCCGCGCCGATGCCAATCTTGATGCGGCAGTCGACACGCTGATGGACGGCGCGATGTATAACGCGGGCCAATGCTGCTGCGGGATCGAGCGGATTTATGTGCACGAGTCCCTTTATGACGCCTTTGTTGAAAAGGCGGTGGCGTGGGTGAAAACTCTAAAACTTGGCAACCCGTTCGATGCGGAAACCACCCTTGGTCCGATGGCGAACAAACGCTTTGCCGCCGTGGTGCGCGGCCAGATTGCCGAGGCTATTGCGGCAGGCGCCACCCCCCTGATCGACCCTGCCCTGTTCCCGGCTGATGATGGGGGTGCGTATCTCGCCCCACAAATCCTTGTTGATGTGGACCATTCCATGCGGGTGATGATGGAGGAATCCTTTGGCCCCGTCGTCGGCATCATGAAGGTCAAGAATGACGCCGAGGCCATCGCCCTTATGAACGACAGCCCCTACGGTCTGACCGCTTCTGTCTGGACGCAAGACTACGAAACCGCCGCCGAGATTGGCGCGCAAATTGAAACCGGCACCGTGTTCATGAACCGCGCCGACTATCTGGACCCCGCCCTGTGCTGGACGGGTTGCAAGGACACTGGGCGCGGCGGCAGCCTTTCCTACCTCGGGTTCCACTCTGTCACCCGGCCAAAATCCTATCATTTCAAGAAAGTATCCGCATGACCCACTCTGTCCCCAATCGGAACTGGTCTTACCCCACCGCCATCAAATTCGGCGTGGGCCGGGTGTCCGAACTGGCCGATCACTGTAAATCCGCGGGCCTGAAAAAGCCCCTGCTGGTGACGGACAAGGCGCTGTCAAGCCTGCCGATCACTGCCGCCGCCCTTGATGTGCTGGACGCCGCAGGTCTGGGCCGCGCCGTGTTTTCCGACGTCGACCCCAACCCGAATGAGATGAACATGGCAGCGGGCATCGCCGTCTATCTGGCCGGTGGCCATGACAGCGTGGTCTGCTTTGGCGGCGGGTCGGCCTTAGACCTCGGCAAGATGATCGCCCTGATGGCGCATCAGCGCAAAGATCTGAGCGTCTGGGATCTGGAGGATGTGGACGACTGGTATACCCGCGCTGACGCCAGCAAGATCGCCCCGATCATCGCAGTCCCAACCACCGCTGGCACAGGGTCAGAGGTAGGCCGCGCGGGCGTGTTGACCAATTCTGAAACGCACAAGAAAAAGATCATCTTCCACCCCAAATTGCTGCCCGTCGTCACCATCTGCGACCCGGCCCTGACTGTGGGCATGCCGAAATTCATCACGGCAGGCACGGGTATGGACGCTCTTGCACATTGTCTGGAAGCCTATTCCAGCCCGTTCTACCACCCGATGAGCCAGGGCATCGCCTTGGAAGGCATGCGTCTGGTGTTTGAAAACCTGCCAAAGGTCTATGCCGACCCCAATGATCTGGACGCCCGCGCCCACATGATGTCTGCCGCCGCAATGGGTGCAACGGCGTTTCAAAAAGGGCTGGGCGCGATCCATTCGCTCAGCCACCCGATCGGGGCGGTCTACAACACCCACCACGGCACCACCAATGCCGTGGTGATGCCGATGGTGCTGGACTTCAACAAGGGTGAAATTGAACAGCGCATCAACGCCGCCGCCGCCTATCTGGGCTTCGAAGGCGGCTTTGCGGGGTTCCATGATCAGGTGATGGAATTGCGCGCTCTGTTGTCTATCCCGGCCAATCTGTCGGCTATGGGCGTGCAGTACGGCGATCTTGACCGGCTGACCGAAATGGCACTGGAAGACCCGTCTTGCGGCGGCAACCCGGTGGTGATGACCAAGTCGAATACCCGTGCGCTCTTCGACGCCTGCATGTAAGCCAAGGTGGAGGGGCGCGTCCCCTCCCCCAACACCGGACCCCAGATGGCACAGCATGTAACGACCGATATTGCCATTCTTGGCGCGGGGGTGGTGGGCTTGGCGATTGCCGAGCGTCTGGTCGCCGAGGGACGCCATGTGGTGATTGTCGACCCCGGCACACCCGGAATGGGTGCCAGCTACGGCAACGCAGGCACCATTGCCGATTATGCGATCGGCCCGGTCGGCACCCCAGATGTGCTGCGCAATCTGCCCTCCTTGCTGTTCAACCGCAATTCCCCCCTGTCGATCCGGCAGGCGGCCTTACCGTCACTTGCCCCGTGGCTGCTGCGCTTTGCCCGCCAGTCGCTGCCCGGTGCGGCGCGGCGCAACATGGCAGCGATTGCGGCGCTGATGGTTGATGCGGGGCCGCTGTGGGATGATCTTGCCAAGCGCATCGGCGGGGCGGGGATCTTGCAAAAGCGGGGGTGTCTTTATGTCTATGAAACAGCCACCGCCTTTCGCGCCGCCGACCGGGAAATGGCGGTGCGGCGCGACCATGGGGTCAGCGTTGATCTGCTGAACGCGGCCGAACTGGCCGCGATGGAACCGGGTCTGACGCGCGCCGAGGGCGCTGCGTTCTTTCCCCAAGCCGCCTTTATGTCAGATCCGGGGCGGATGGTGGGGTTGTTGGCAAAATCCGTCACCGGGCCTAAAGGGGCCAAGCTGATGCGCGCCCGGGCGGATAAACTGACCCGCAAGTTTGACGGCGTCGTGGTCGAAGGGCCGGGGTTGTACCTGCACGCGCGCCGAGTGGTGATTGCGGCGGGGGCACATTCCAAGGCGCTTGCGGCACAAGCCGGCGACCGGGTGCCGCTGGAGACCGAACGCGGCTATCACGCCGAATGGGATATGGAGGTGCCCCGTTTGGGCCGCCCCACCTGCCCCACCACTCGCGGGTTTTACCTGTGTCCCATGACGGGACGCTTGCGGGTGGCAGGCACTGTGGAACTTGGCGGCCTGACAGCGCCGCCGTCGCCTCACAGGATTGCGCGGCTTGTACAGGGCGCGCGGGCGATCTTTCCTGATTTGGGCGAACCTGACCGTACTTGGATGGGGTTTCGCCCGTCGATGCCCGACAGCCTGCCAGTAATCGGGCCATCATCGCCGGGTCCAGAGGTTATTCACGCCTACGGCCACGGCCATATCGGCCTGACGCTGGCCCCCATTACCGCACGGATCGTGGCCGATCTGGTGGGGGGGCGAAAGGTGGGCATCGACCTTGGCCCCTATCTGCCGGCCCGCTTTGGCTGAATGAAAAAAGCCGCCCCGAGGGGCGGCTTTTGGTCAGATCAGGCCCAGCCCATATAGGCCCTGAAGGCGGGTTCGACTTCGTGCCAGCCTTCCCACATCATCTTGAGCGCGACATAGACGATGATCAACAGGCCGACATAGGCGATCCAGCGATGCTTGTTCAGCAGGCGGGCGATAAAGCTGGCGGCAAAGCCCATCATCGCAATCGACAGCGCAAGGCCGATGATCAAAACGGTGGGGTGATCCTTGGCGGCACCGGCCACAGCCAACACGTTGTCGAGGCTCATGGAAATGTCGGCGATGACGATCTGCCAGGCGGCCTGAGCGAAAGTCTTTTTCGGTGCACCGCCCGCAACCGTGCCATCGGCGTTCAAGTCTTCGCCGGTCAGAGCCTCTTCGGCCATGTTGTCAGAGCCGTGGCCTGCCCGGAGTTCGCTCCACATCTTCCAGCAGACCCAGAGCAGCAACAGCCCACCGGCAAGCAGCAGGCCCACAATGGCCAATAGCTGTGTGGTGATCAGGGCAAAACCAATCCGCATCACGGTTGCGGCGATGATGCCGACCATGATCGCCTTGGCCCGCAGTTCCTTGGGCAGGCCTGCCGCTGCAAGGCCGATCACAATGGCGTTGTCGCCCGCCAGCACCAAGTCGATGCCGATCACTTGCATCAGGGCGACGAAACCCTCGTAGGTGAAAATTTCCATAACTGTCCCGGGTTGGTTTGTTTGGCGCTAGTTAGTCGTTGCGCGGCCCGGTTTCAACCCGGTGGCGGGCAGTAAATCCGACGTTACTTGCAGGTCAGCTTGCCTGCACGACGAATACAGGTTTGCGCGGCTTCTGCAGGCACAGCCTCGGGGGGGGCAACAGGGGCGGCGTCTGCAAGAGTTACGTCAGCATCAGCAGGAGGGGGCGCGTCAGCCGTCATCGCGATCAGCGCCCGCGCATCCATCCCCAGCAGGATCGGCAGCAGTTGTTCATCGCTGGCGTTGGTGACGATTTCGACCTCCAGCCGACCATTCGCACCTGCCCAGAACCGGCGATACTCTACCGGGGTGGCGACCCCGGTGGCCTTGTCAATCGTGACCGGTTTCAACGCATGAAAGGTCAGCCCGCCCGACTCCAGATACGGGGCGGACAGCATCAGGCTGTCGCGCAGCTTGGCCTCGGCTCGGCGCTTCAGCTTGGCACTTTGACTGGGTTGGCGGGTGGCGGATGTCACTTCGACGCGCACGGCGACCACCGTGCCCCCCAAGACATAGCTTTCCGAAATGCGGCGGTCGTCATAGCGGGCCAATAGCAGCCGTTTGACCACATCTTGCGTCAGATCCGGCGTTGCGTTGTCCTTGTCATAGGGAATGCCTGTAATCGCCTCTGCATCGGCCTGTATCAATGGATGTCGGTCCCAGCCTACAGGGGCCGGGGCCAGATGGTCGGCCACGCTGATGGGCGGGGTGCGGTCAAACAAGGGCGCAATCCGCGCGGTCAGACCAGCCACATACGCTGTCGGGCTGACATCGCCTTCAGCCTTGCGGGCAAAACTGTAGAAATCCATCGCAGCGATGGCCCCCAGCAAGATCACCCCGAAAATTCCCGCCAAAATTTTGCCGATGCCGCTGCCCATGCCATTCCCCTTACGTTCGCGCCACAGAGTCATGCGATGACGGCGCGGCTGCGGAGGAATGACGGCAATTTGGCGGCGGTTTACAACATTCCCGGCACCACCTGATCCGGCGGGCGGTGGCCGTCGGCAAAGGTCTTGATGTTGATGATCACCTTTTCGCCCATCTCTACCCGACCCTCCAGCGTGGCCGACCCCATATGCGGCAGCAGCACGACATTGGGCAATTCGCGCAGGCGGGGGTTTATTGCGGCCCCGTGTTCGTAAACGTCCAACCCCGCCCCGGCAATTTCACCGCTGCGCAGGCCACGTGTCAGGGCGTTCTCGTCAATCACCTCACCACGGGATGTGTTGACGATGACAGCACTTGGTTTCATCAGCTTTAGCCGTCGTGCATTCATCAAATGGAAGGTAGACGGTGTGTGGGGGCAATTGACGGACAGGATATCCATGCGCGCCACCATCTGATCAAGGCTTTCCCAATAGGTGGCCTCAAGTTCGGCCTCTACCTCGGGGCGCAGGCGGCGGCGGTTGTGATAGTGGACTTGCAGCCCAAAGGCCCGCGCGCGGCGGGCCACGGCCTGCCCGATGCGCCCCATCCCCAGAATCCCCAAGCGCCGCCCGCCCAGACGCCCGCCCAGATTGGCCATCGGCGACCACCCTGGCCAATCGCCCGACTGCATCATCGTCAATCCTTCGGGAATGCGCCGCGTGACGCCCAAAATCAGCGCCATCACCATGTCGGCGGTATCTTCCGTCACCACACCGGGGGTGTTTGACACCAAAATCCCACGACTGCGGGCGGTGGCCACGTCGATATGATCCACCCCGGCCCCATAATTGGCGATCAGCCGCAGCTTTGGCCCGGCAAGCCCGATCAGGCCGGCATCAATCTGATCGGTGATCGTGGGCACAAGCACATCGGCCTGCGCCATGGCGGCGACAAGCTCGTCGCGCGTCATGGCTACGTCAGGGTCGCGCAGATCGACATCGAACAACTCTTTCAGCCGGGTTTCCACCGCTTCGGGCAAGCGTCGCGTTACGACCACACTCAGGCGTCCTGCGGGCATCAGTATCCTCCCTGCACTTGCAAAATGGTGCATCCTGAGGCCAAAGTGACGGCAAGCGGGGCAAGGCACAAGCCCCGGCAAATCATTCGGCAGGCTGTGATGGTAAAGACGGGTTTTCTGGCGGTTCTCGTGATGGCTGGCTTTGCAGGCACGGCACAGGCGCAGGACGTACCAACCGAAGAAGCGACAGAGGCGGCCACAGAAGCGGCCGTTGCCACCGAAGGCATCAAGAGGCCCGAGAAAGACTGCAAACCCGGTGTTGGCTGCGTGACCAACCTGCCGCTGCCGCGGTTTGTGTCGCTGAAAACCGGTGAGGGCAACGCCCGGCGCGGACCGGGGTTGACGCACCGGATCGACTGGGTGTTCACCCGCGCGGGTATGCCTCTGCGCATCACGGCGGAATTCGACAACTGGCGCCGGGTGGAAGACGCCGAGGGCGCGGGGGGCTGGGTGCATTATTCGCTGCTGTCGGGTGTGCGGGCTGTGCTGGTGGCGCAGGACATGGCAGAGTTCCGGTCCTCTCCGCAGGATGACGCCGCTGTGGTGATGCAGGCCGAACGCGGCGTGGTCGGCAAGGTGCTGGAATGTGATCCCAACTGGTGCCGGGTGGTGTTGGAAGGTGATAAGGGCTGGGTTCGCAAAAGCGCCCTTTGGGGGGTAGAGCCGGGCGAAGTGATCGGGTAAGCCGCAGGTCTTGGTCCCACGGACCGCGACAGACGAAAAGGCCGCCAGATGTCAGATCAGGCAAACAGCAATCGCATGAATTTGACGGCGGCACTGGCCTCTGTCGGGGTGGCAGCTGCGCTCGTGGGGCTGAAGCTGTGGGCCTTGGGCGAAACGGGCGCGCTGTCGGTGGCGGCATCGTTGGCTGACAGTGCGATGGACCTGATGGTGTCACTGGGGGCGATGGCAGCCATCTGGTACGCGGCCCGACCCGCCGATGAAGATCACGCGTTTGGCCACACCTCGGCCGAGGATCTGGCGGCCTTGGGGCAGGCCTCGTTCATTCTGGTGTCAGCGGGGGTGATTGCCACGGCGGCAGTGCTGCGCCTGCTGTCGCCGGTGCCTGCCACCATCATGGCGGAAACCCGCGGCATGGTGGTTATGGGGTGTTCCATCCTGCTGACGCTGGGGTTGGTGCTGTGGCAGGGCCGGGTCGCCAAACGCACCGGCAGCAAGGTGGTCGCCGCGGACCGGCTGCATTATCTGGGCGACCTCTTGCCCAACATAGGGGCGATCCTGTCGCTTTGGGCTGCGCGGCAGTATGGGCTGGCCTCGATCGACGCGGTGGTGGCTTTGGGTGCTGCGATGATGCTGGCTTTGGGGGCATTGCGCATTGGTAAAAGCGCTTTTGACGCGCTGATGGACCGCCGCGCCGACCCTGCCGTGATCAAAGGTATCGCAGATATCGCGCGCAACTGGCCGGGGGTGCGCGGTTTTCACGACCTTAAAACCCGCACCGCCGGAAGCCGGATTTTTGTGCACATTCACATAGAGTTGGACGGCGACCAGCCCCTGCGCTCCGCGCATGACATTGGGGCCAGCCTGCGGCGTGCTATCCTTGCGGCGTATCCGCAAGCAGATGTCATCGTTCATAAAGATGTATGGGCTGATTGAGACATCAAAATGCCGCATTATCTGTAGCATGGAGTGGGAGATCCACTCTATTATACATGTGTATAACGCGGAGGTCTGCGATGCCTGCCCAACGTCAGCCCCCTGAACGCCGCAGCTTTCGCCGCGAGCCGGAAGAAAAGCGGCGCGGTGCGCTGATTGCGGCAGCACAGTCGCTGGTGGCAACCGGCGGGCCCCAAGCGGCCACGGTGCGCGCAATTGCGGAACGCGCCGGGGTGACAGCAGGGCTGATCCGGCATTATTTCCAGACCAAGGAAGATCTGACGCGCGCGGCCTATCTGGCCTTGATGGACGGCATGACCGATGCAAACTCGGCGGTGCTGGAAATGGTGGGCGATGATCCCGAACTGCGGCTTGCGGTATTTGTGGCAGCATCGTTGCGCCCGCCCGTCATGGCGGGGGACCGGGTGGGGATTTGGGCCGGGTTCCTGCATTCCGTACAGCAAGACCCGGCCCTGCTAGAGGCCCATGAGGCGGGCTATCTGGGCTACCGTGACACGCTAGAATGCCTGATCGCGGCGCTGGACCGTCCTGCAATGCCGGCGCAACTGCGCATCGACGCCATCGCCTGCAACGCTGTGATTGATGGACTTTGGCTGGAAGGGTCAATCATTCCCCATGCCTTTGGCCCGGAAGAACTGCCCCGGATTGCCCTGCAGGCCATCGGGGCTATGCTGGGGATTGATCTGCTGTCCCATGCAACCGTCGCGCTGAACCCGACACTGACTGCCCCGAAACCTGATGCGGATGATACCGTGCCACCTGAAGAGTTCCCGGAATGACCTATGCCAGCCTGACCACCCGCCTTGCCGATCTGGGCGGGGCCAAGTGGGAAATCCACGCCCGCGCCCGCGCATTGAAATCCGCAGGCCGGGAGGTGATCGAACTGACCATTGGCGAACCCGACGTGGCCACGCCCCCTGACCTGATGGATGCGGCATGCGCCGCCATGCGGCAGGGGCGCACGGGATACAGCAATGGGCAGGGTGAACCGGAGCTGCTGACGGCCCTTGCTGCGCGCTATTCCACCCGCCGGGGGCGGTACATCGGCACTGATCAGGTAATGTGCTTTCCGGGCACCCAGACCACGCTTTACGCCGTGATGATGGCGTTGGTGCAGGCGGGGGACGAGGTGCTGGTGGGCGACCCGATGTACGCGACCTATGAGGGCGTGATCGTGGCCACCGCCGCCAACATGGTGCCGGTGCCCTTGCGCCCCGAGCACGGCTTTCGGATGCAGGCCGCCGATGTGGCGGCAAAGATCACCCCGCGTACCCGTGTGCTGTTCCTGAACTCGCCGCACAACCCCACCGGCGCAGTGTTGACACCTGCCGATCTCGCAGCTTTGGGCGCGTTGGCCGTGCAGCACGATTTGTGGATCGTGGCGGATGAGGTTTATGAGGATCTGGTGTTTCCCGGGGTCAGTTTTGCTTCTCCTCTGTCCGATCCGGCCTTGGCCGACAGGGTGATCGTGGCATCGTCCATCTCCAAATCCCACGCGTCCCCGGGGTTTCGGTCGGGGTGGTGCGTCGGGCCTGCCGCGTTTATCCAACGGCTTTTGCCCCTGTCAGAAACCATGTTGTTCGGCAACCAGCCGTTTATCGCCGATATGACCACGCTGGCCGTTTCCACCCCCTCTGCTGTCGCCCCCGGCATGGTATCGCGGTTTTCGGCGCGGGCGGCGCTGCTGCACCGCTTGATGGACGGGGTGGCCGGGTTGCGGGTGAACCAACCGCAGGCGGGCATGTTCGGGCTGGTCGATGTGCGCGCGACCGGGCTGTCGGGCGTCGATTTTGCCAACGGGCTGCTGGACTCGCAGGGTGTGGCGGTGATGCCGGGTGAAAGCTTTGGCGGGGGGCTGGCCGGGTGGCTGCGCCTCAGCTTGACGCAGTCTGATGATCTGGTGGCCGAGGCTTGCGCGCGCATCACGGCCCATGCGGTTTCGGTAGGGGGATAATAAATGGCAACGGTTGGGGAACGGCTAGTCGAGGGGCTGGTGGCGCGGGGCGTGGATGTGGTGTTCGGTATCCCCGGTGTGCATACGATTGAACTGTACCGTGGGCTTGCGGGCGGGCGGTTGCGCCATGTGACCCCGCGCCATGAACAGGGTGCGGGCTTTATGGCCGATGGCTATGCCCGGGTGTCGGGCAAACCGGGGGTGGCCTTTGTCATTACCGGGCCGGGGTTGACGAATACGCTAACCGCCATGGCGCAGGCAAAGGCAGATTCGGTGCCGATGCTGGTGATATCAGGCGTGAACCGGCGCGCGTCGTTGGGGCGCGGGCTGGGGTTGCTGCACGAACTGCCTGATCAGGCGGCGATGGTGCGCGCCCTTTGCCCGACATGGCAGGTGTCAGATGCTGCAGGTCTTGGCCCCACGCTGGACAGCGCCTTTGCCGCCATGGCCTTGGGGCGCCCGGGGCCGGTGCATATTGAAATCCCGACCGACGTGATGGGGCTGGACTGCCCGGCCCTGCCGCCGCCAGTGGTGGCAGTACGCCCTGCCCCAGATGACGTCGAGATTACCAAAGCTGCCACCTTGCTGAATGCCGCGTCGCGCGTGGTGATCCTTGCGGGCGGTGGCGCGCGCGGGCAATCAGCGTTGCTGCAACGGCTGGCCCAAATTCTGGACGCCCCGGTCATCCAGACCGTCAACGCAAGGGGCACGATGCATGGCCACCCCCTTGTGGTACCCGCCTCGCCCAGCCTTGATGCCACCCGGGCGCTGATTGCAGGTGCAGATCAGGTTTTGGCACTTGGCACCGAGTTCGGCCCTACGGATTACGACATGTATGTGCGGGGTGGTCTGCCTGATCTGTCGGGGATGATTCGGGTTGCTGTCTGTGCCGACCAATTGTCCCGCCACCAAGCTGCCCTGACCCTCCAAGCCGATGTGGGCGCGTTTATCGCGGCGCTGCTGCCAAACCTGACCCGGCACCAGACCGACGGGGCCGCCCGCGCCAAGGCCACTCGCCAAGCTGCCCAGACCGAAACCGAAGGGCTGCACCCCAACATGGCGGGCCAGATGGCGATGCTGACTGCCCTGCAAACCGCGATGCCCGGCGCAATCATCGTCGGTGACAGCACGCAGCCGGTGTATGCGGGCAATCTGTATCACGACCATGACCGCCCGGATGGATGGTTCAATGCAGCCACCGGCTATGGTGCCTTGGGCTATGGACCGGGAGCGGCAGTCGGAGCGGCAATTGCGGCACCCGGCGTGCCCGTGGTGTGTCTGATTGGCGATGGCGGATTGCAGTTCAGCCCCGGCGAATTACGCACGGCGCGCGATGAAAACCTGCCCCTCACTTTTGTTGTCTGGAACAACGCAGGTTTTCGCGAAATTGCCGATGCGATGGTGGGGGCGCAGACCGAAATCATCGGCTGCACGCCCAGCCCATTGCAGATGAAACCCTTCGCCGCCGCTTGCGACCTGCCATTTGCTTCGGTCGCCCAAGACCCCTCAGCATTGATGCTGGCCTTGCGTCAACCTTGTGACGGCCCGCGTCT
>JANNNF010000258.1:0-5062 GCA_031398405.1 Rhodobacterales bacterium
GGCATGCAGCCCTTGCATATGGTGGCACCCCCGTCGGATGATCCTCGTCGGTTGACAGAGTTTCCGGGTGAACTGGTCAGTCTGCTTGCCAAGATGATCGAGACGGATCTCAAGCCGCGCGATATCGTCGGGCGAGATTCCTTGCGAAATGCGACGATCGTCACGATGGCAATCGGCGGCTCTACCAACGCGCTTCTGCACGCGCCCGAGATCGCCCGTGCTGCTGGCTTCGCGGACTTCTGGAAGGACATCATCACACCCGAGGAGTTTAACCACCTTTCGCAGCACGTTGTCCCTGTCCTGACCAATGCGCGACCTTACGGTAAATATTCCATGGTTGATATCGACCAAGTAGGCGGCGTGCAGATCATCGTACGCGAGTTGCTGGAGGCGGGTCTGTTGAACGGCGATGTGCTGACCTGCACGGGCGATACACTGGCAGAGCAGGTCGCGCGCCTTGGTGCCAAGCAGGCTGATGGTGAGGTTATCTATCCGGTCAAGGCCCCTTACAAGCCAACGGGTGGACTGCGTATGCTTAGCGGCAACCTTTCACCCGACTTTTCGGCTATCCTGAAGCTGGCAGGGGTTGAGGGTGGACTGGAAAACAACCTGTTCCGGGGCAAGGCGCGCGTGTTCGACGGTCAGCAAGCCCTTTTGGATATGTTGGACCAAACGCCCGAGGCACTAGAAGACAACGATATGATCATCGTACGATACGAAGGTCCAAGCGGTGCCCCCGGCATGCCGGAAATGCTGGATCCGACTGCGCGCATCACGACTTTGTGCCGCGAGCGTGGTATCGTCATTGGCCTGATGACAGATGCGCGTTTTTCTGGCGGCTCGATTGGTCTTGTGATTGGCCATGTGGGGCCTGAAGCGGCACTTGGTGGGCCGATCGCATTTGTTGAAAATGGCGACGAGATACTTGTGAACCTCAACACCAACGAGATCAACTGCACACCTCTGAACGACCCGGCTATCCTGCACGCCCGCAAGTCCGCTTGGGACGAGGCGGTCGCAAGCAACGGCGGCTTCCATCCAAGCTTGCCCGTCGCCGACACACGCCTGTTGCAGCGTGCGCGACACATGGCAGTCCCTGCCATCCAAGGTGCCGGGCTGCACCCAAACCGCACCGTGTGGGTGCGCAACCCACGTGAAGCCACGCCCTCAGGCTTCATGCCGCATAACAAGTTCCGCTCTTCAACGCGCAAGGAGCCCTGAAGCGCGTCGCCACACTCTCGTGGGTTGACCGGCACCGCGTGCCCAGAACATCCAAAGGCAGGTGTGCCCGATGGGTGCGGACACATTGGGTCCCTCCACAATGGGCAGCTCTCCGCCCGACGTGTCGGATGTAGTCCGCGTGAAGCCCATGGACCTGACCGGAATAAACCGCTGGCTGCGATGATACGCAGCGCCGGGGCCGAATTTCCGCTTAGATACAGGTCCGGCGGTGGTGGCTGACCGTCCGCAAAGCGCCGGGCGCGTCGATACGGTCAGCATCCGCGTAATGGGCGGTACGCCGAGAGCACTTATTGCAGCACGGTAAGCGCAGCAATGAGCCAAAGGCGACGTTTGGCGACCACGCAGCCCTGGTCCGATCGTGACTGAAAACGCGGACCTTGGTAAATCCGCTCGAAGTCAGTTAGCCTGCAGCTCAACTTTGGTGAAGGAGGAGCCAATTTGGAACGAAGGCTGGCTGCCGTTTTGTGCGCCGACGTCGTCGGATACTCGCGCCTAATGGAGCAGGACGAAGCTGATACGCTCGCTCGTGTTCAGTCACAGCTGAGAGAAGTTTTGCAGCCCATCATCGCCTCCCGAGGTGGCCGCATTGTAAAACTTATGGGTGATGGCGTTCTTGTTGATTTTGCCAGCGCCGTTAACGCGGTTACCTGTGCGGTCGAGATTCAGGAGTCGGTCGCCCTTAGAGAGGAGGGCCTGCCTGATGACACACGGATCCAATTGCGCATCGGCGTTAACCTTGGAGATATCATCCTGGAGGGTGATGATATCTTTGGAGATGGCGTAAACATTGCGGCTCGACTTGAAGGTCTTGCCGAGCCAGGAGGCATCTGCATTTCTGGGACTGCATTCGATACAGTTGACGGCAAACTAGAAGTTGCGTTTCAAGATCTTGGCCTACAGTACGTTAAGAACATCACAAAACCAATTCGAGCCTACAAAGTTGTTCTCGCCGAAGGGAAAACCACAACCTCGATCACTGGTGAAGCGTATCCAAGTTTGCCGAAGCGGCCATCGATTGCCGTATTGCCCTATGTCAACTTGAGTCCTGACTTTGAGCAGCAGTTCTTTGCGGACGGAATAACGGAAGATATCATTACCAATCTCGCCAAGTGTCGGTGGATCTTCGTGATCGCCCATAATTCCACCGGCAGGTATCGCGGAGATGGCTCTGAAATCAATCGCGCGCGAAAGGAATTGGGAGTTAGTTACATCCTCGAAGGTTCCATTCGCAGAGCCGGCACGAGTGTTCGCATCACAAGCCATCTCATCGATGCCAAAAGCGGCGCTCATCTTTGGGCCGAGCGGTATGACCGTACCTTAACAGATATCTTCGCACTTCAGGATGAGATCACCCAAAGTGTCATTGCGGTAATGGAACCCACCCTGAAGAAGGCCGAGATCGAGCGAATAAAGCGAAAAAGGCCAAACGATCTCAATGCGTATGAGCTTTATTTGCAAGCCCTTCGGCACATGTATGACATACGTCCCGAAGGCCGGGCGATTGCACTCGAATTGGTTGCACAGGCCCTTTTGATCGACCCAAACTATGCTGAGGCACATGGTGTTGGCGCGTGGTGCTACTTTGCAAAGTCACTTTGGGAAGGAAGCCTTCCAGAACCCTATCGTGTCTTGATGCTTCAGCATGTGCAGGCGGTACAGCACCTAAATTCAGATGACGCGAGCACGCTGGCTCACGCAGCGATTGGTTTGGCTCTGGGGACGCGTGACTACCAAGCAGCACTTTCAATGATTGACCGTGCAATTTCATTCAATCCCAGTTCGGCGCATGCCTTTGGCCATGGATCGGTTATCAATACTTGGGCGGGAAACTACGACAGATCCATCGAACTGTCTGACATTGCCCTCCGATTGTCACCTTACGACCCTCTCGGAGTCATGCCTCTCGCCGGTCAGGCTGGTGCTCGACTTATGAAGGCTGACTACGGGGGTGCTGTCCATTATGCCGAACGCGCGTTACAGATTTATGCGACACATACGCCCTCATTTCTAATCTTGATCGTAAGCTTGGTGCGCTTGGGGAAGTTGGGTCTTGGGAGGGCCAGAGCAGTACAGCTAATGGAAGTATCGCCAAGCTACCGCATCGTCTCGAACGCACCTATCCTTGAACATTTCGTAGCAGAATTGCTGCAAGCTGGCTTGCCCGAAAATCTGACGCAACACTGAGGCCGAATCATTTTATTTGGCAGAAATTTTCCCCGTACGCACGGCATGCGTTTAATGCGCGACTTGAGGAAGCAAGTCCAAGCGACCGGTCTGGGGAAATGGCACCGGTCGTCTTAGCTCTCTTAATCGGCCGCTTTGGGCCGAGAGCGTCCTTCCCACGCAACTGTCCGGAGATCGCACCTGCAGGAGTGGTATACCCGGGTAGTGCAGTTGTCCTGACTTGCCAGTTGGCGCTTTGCCGAACGCGTTCCTTCTGCCAAACTGCCCGACATGAGAAATGTAGCCCAAACCTCGTGAATCCCACCCATTTGCCACCTGCTCCCCCAAGACCTTCCTTCCGGGCGCGGTTTTCTGCGCGGCGCAATATCTGGCCATTCCTGATGCTAGTGTGGAAAGCCAGCCCACCACTGATGGTGACGTCCATGGCCTTGCGCCTGGTCCGGGGCGTACTTCCAGTGTCAGCGCTGTGGATCGGACAACTGATTGTTGATGAGGTGGTGCGGCTGTCGGCCCTGCCTAACCGCCCGGCAGATCTGTGGGGGTGGTGGAAGAGCGATGTGTTTGGATAGCTGATCAGCCATGTGCTGGCTGAATTTGCCCTTGCGATCTTGTCCGACGTGCTGGGCCGGTTGGTGGGGTTGGCTATTCGCTTGATTTTGGTCGCACGCCCGAACGACGCGAGCTGGACTATGTGCGCCAGACGGCTGCCAGCGTTGACTCTGCCAAAGTGGTCAAGATCTTCGGGCTAAATCGGTTTCTGACCGACCGCTACCGCGAGCTGTCGCAAAGCTTCTAATCCGCCAGCCGCAAGATCGCGCAAAAACGGGTGCTTTGGGGTGGTGTGCTGACGGCGCTTGGCACGCTTGGTTACTACGCGGGGCACCCTGGCGGGGCAGCTTTTTGCTGGGCGATCTGTCCTTTCTGTCAGGATTTTTCTTGCGGCTGCGCGGGTTACTGGAAGGTTTGCTGACCTCATTTTCCTCTGCGGCGGCGCAGGCGCTGTACTTGGACGATCTGTTCAACTTTTTTGAGGCGCAGCCTGAAATTCTGTCCCCCAAGGACGCCCTGCCGTTTCCCGTACCGGTCCGCCACGGTTTTTTGTGTTTGAGGATGTTGACTTCCGCTACCCGGGGGCCGAACGGTGGGCGGTACGTGGGTTGAACTTTACCCTGAATGCTGGAGAAACCTTGGTGCTCGTCGGTGAAAACGGCGCTGGCAAAACAACCTTGGTCAAGCTGCTGGCCCGGCTATATGATCCTGACGAGGGTCGCATCACTCTGGATGGCCTCGATCTACGCCGCTACGATCTTGATGAATTGCGCGGCGCCACGGGGGTGATCTTTCAGAACTTCGTGCGGTATAACCTGACTGCTGCCGACAATATCGCCGTGGGCCGGATTGAAGAACGCGACAACCGCAATCGCATTGTCGAGGCGGCAAAGCGCGGTCTTGCCGATCAGGTGATTGATCGCCTGCCAAACCAGTATGACCAGATGATCGGCAAACGCTTTCGCAGCGGGGTGGAGCTTTCGGGCGGTGAAAGGCAAAAGCTGGCCATCGCCCGCGCGTACATGCGTGGTGCGGAGGTTCTGATCCTGGATGAGCCGACCGCCGCCCTCGACGCTCGATCCGATTT
>JANNNF010000422.1:0-3340 GCA_031398405.1 Rhodobacterales bacterium
GGAATAGGCGGGGCCACGGGTGGCGGGTTCGGCCAGTTTGGCCGCGATGTCTGGGAACAGGCGGGCGAATTCGCCAGCATGCGGGGTGAGGATGCAGTCCTTGTGCAGCATGGTGAACAATGTGGGATTTTGGGACAGGAGGGTCAGGGCGTCGGCGTCCAAGACCGTTGGTCGCTTGGGCCCCCGCCCCTCTCCCCGTCCCACGGGGGGGAGGGGAAGCGATGCGTTTGCGGGTGTTGCGGCCTGCCCCAGCCGGCTCCCCTCCACCATCTGAGAAAGGGCTGAAGGTGGTGGGCATCCGAGAGCCACCGCAAGTAACGCGGCTTCGCGCTGCCCAGTGCCCATGCCCGGCCCGAGGCAGAGGGCATTGATCCGCGTATCCGCCAGAACCTCGGCCAAGCCATCGGCATCCGGCACCCGTTTCAGCATGATGGCATTCAGGTGGGCCGCGTTTTCGATCAGCGCCGCAGGGGGGCAGCCGACCGTCACCAGCCCTGCCCCGATCCGCACGCTGCCCCGTGCGGCGAGGCGCGCCGCGCCGCCATGGCCCACGCCCCCGGAGAGGATAAGGGCGTGGCCGTGGGAGTATTTGTGGAAGTTCTGCCTCTTTTCAAGCTGCCCAACGGGCCAAAAGTTACGCGCATAATACACACTAGTAAGTTGCAAATGGTCATCAGACAGTTGCAGACGTCTCTCAATCTGCAATTCTTGGACTACCAGCTTGCCGCAATAGTCTGGCCCAGCTTCCAGATAGTGCCCCGGCTTTGCTACTTCAAAAGTTACGGTTAGGTGCGAGCGGATTATATTGTAATCTGAACGGCGGTCAGGCCAAGAATCCAGCCCTATCCCGGAGTCGGAACAAAGGCCTGATGGCACGTCAACAGATACTACACGGCAATTGTATTGATGACCCGGATGATACAGGACCATTTCGATCCACTGAAAGAGAACACAAAGGCCGCTCTCGACAGGTCGGGAGAGACCGATTCCAAACAGTGCATCGACGACGAGGTTGACGCGCTCACATTCAAATCGCACCACCATATTTTCTGCTTCGCCATCGCGCAAAGCATCCTCATCAATCGCGCTCACCTCCCCCATCCCCCGCCACCGCTCATAGTTCACCCGCGCATCCGGCGGCCTCCGGTTCGGCTTGCCGTAGAGGAACACCTCCACCGCCCAGCCCGCCTCCTTCAACAGCCGCGCCACGACAAAGCCGTCGCCGCCATTGCCGCCCGGTCCGCACAGAACCACGGCCCGGTGCGGGCCTTCGGCCAAGTCCGGCCATTCTTCGAAGATCGCCTCAACTACGCCTGCCCCGGCGCGCTCCATCAGCTCCAGCCCGGTCACGGCACCAGAGGCGATTGCTGCTGCCTCGATGGCTTTCATTTGGGCCGCGGTCAGCAGTTCGGTCATCATTTCACCCGGCTTTTATAGATCGCACACATCCGCATCGTATTGCCTAAATTTTAATCGCACGTATCGGAATCCCCCGCCGCCCGCGCCCCAACCAACCCTAGCCGATTGTCCAACCCAATAAGAAGTGGTCGAACAGCAAAGGAGTTGTATTTCGCGGAGCAGGCCCCATGAAGAAGATCGAGGCGATCATCAAGCCGTTCAAGCTGGATGAGGTGAAGGAAGCCCTGCAAGAAGCGGGCATTCAAGGCCTGTCGGTCACCGAAGTAAAGGGCTTTGGTCGCCAGAAGGGGCATACCGAACTCTACCGTGGCGCCGAATATGTGGTCGATTTCCTGCCCAAGGTGAAGATCGAGGTCGTGCTGACCGATGATATGGTTGATGCTGCGGTTGCCGCCATTGTGGCAGCTGCACGGACCGACAAGATCGGCGATGGCAAAATTTTCGTCTCTTCGGTCGAACAGGCAATCCGCATCCGAACCGGCGAAACTGGCGATGACGCGGTTTAACATGGCAGCGTTTCAATAGGATGGCGGTGTGAACATGGCCAAGAAAACAAGCAAAAACCCTAAAGAAAAGGACAGCATGATGAGCGCGGTAACGAAAGCTCTGAAACTGATTAAGGATGAGGAGATCGAGTATGTCGATATCCGCTTTACAGACCCCAAAGGCAAATTGCAGCACGTCACGCTGATTGCCGATCTGGTCGACGAGGACTTCTTCGAGGAAGGCTTCATGTTTGACGGCTCGTCGATTGCTGGCTGGAAGTCGATCGACCAGTCCGACATGAAACTGATGCCCGATGCGACTTCGGTCTACATGGACCCGTTCTACGCCGAGAAAACATTGTGTGTGCATTGCAATGTGGTCGAACCCGACACAGGCGAGGCGTACAGCCGTTGCCCGCGCCAGACCGCACTGAAGGCGGAAGCCTACCTCAAATCGTCGGGTGTGGGCGATGCGTTCTACTGCGGCCCCGAGGCTGAATTCTTCATTTTCGATGACGTGCGTTATTCGGTGACGCCGCAAAAAGTGTCCTACCAGATTGACGCCGAAGCTGCTGCCTGGAACACCGATACGGTGCAGGAAGGTGGCAATCACGGCCATATCGCGCCCCACAAGGGCGGCTATTTCCCAGTCAACCCGGTGGACGAAGCCCACGATCTGCGCGGCGAAATGCTGTCCACGATGAAGCGCATCGGGATCAAGGTTGACAAGCATCACCACGAAGTCGCCACCTGCCAGCACGAGCTGGGCATGGTATTCGGCGGTCTGGTGGAACAGGCCGACAACATCCAGAAGTACAAATATGTGATCCACAACGTGGCGCACGCCTACGGCAAGACCGTGACCTTCATGCCCAAGCCGATGAAGGGCGACAACGGGTCGGGCATGCACGTCAACATGTCGATCTGGAAAGCCGGCAAGCCGCTGTTTGCGGGCGACAAATATGCCGACCTGTCGCAAGAGGCGCTGTATTTCATCGGTGGCATTATCAAGCACGCCAAGGCCCTGAACGCGATCACCAACCCATCTACCAATAGCTACAAGCGCCTGATCCCGGGTTTTGAAGCCCCGGTGCTGCTGGCCTATTCGGCACGCAACCGGTCGGGTGCGGTTCGTATTCCGTGGACGGAATCGCCGAAAGCCAAGCGTGTCGAGGCCCGGTTCCCCGATCCGTCGGCCAATCCGTACCTCGCCTTCTCGGCGATGCTGATGGCCGGCATCGACGGCATCCAGAACAAGATCCATCCCGGCGAGGCGATGGACAAGAACCTCTACGAGCTGCCGCCGGAAGAGCTCAAGGAAATCCCGACCGTCTGCGGCTCGCTGCGTGAAGCGCTGGAAAGCCTCGACAAGGATCGGGAGTACCTGCTCGCTGGCGGCGTGTTCGACAACGACCAGATCGATGCCTATATCGAAC
>JANNNF010000325.1:0-10510 GCA_031398405.1 Rhodobacterales bacterium
GGCAGAGGTCGGTTTCGGCTTTAATGGTCACATAGGGCACATCGGGCCAGTCGAACGGGGCAATCGGCGGCCAATAGATTGGGCGGGGCAGGCTGCGTTCCATGGCGGTCAGGATCACCGGGCAGGGAAACTGGGGCAGCGATCCGATGTGGTCGATATGCCCGTGGGACAGGATGACAGCGGTAATATCGGTGGGGGTAAGGCCCAACAGGGCCAGTTGGCCTGCGGCAGTTTGGGTCGCGGTAAAATCCACCAGGCGACCAAAGCCGGACAGGTTGTCGCGCGCGTCGGTCGCGGCATAGTCGGTGGCGTAGGCAGGGTCAAAGCCCGTATCGACCAGCACGTTCGCGCCTTTGTAGGTTTGCAACAAGAAGCCCGGGATGCCGATGCGGCGTTTGCCAGGGCCGACATCAAATGTGCCAAAGTCCAGCACATACATCCGGGCGAGCGTGTGACCTTCAAGGTTCAGGGTGGCGATATCCATTAGAAGGGCAGCCTTTCGAGGGTGAATCCATTGTCTTCCAGCAGGGCCAGCACACCTTCGTTGCCAGCCAGATGCAAGGCACCAAAAGCCGCAAACACCGGGCTTTCGGCCGTGGTGAGCACGGGAATCCAGTTGCGGTTGCGGGCGGACATCAGCGATTCTTCCATTCGGGCAAATTCGCGGTCCACCCGGTCTTTGGTGTAGCCGGGCAGGGCATAGCTTTGGGCGCGCATAAATTCCCAGATCAGGCGGCTGTCCTCGGCGAAGTAGGCCTCGGTCAGGGTCACGGTGAAATCGGCGGATTGCGAGTCCATCATGAGGGTGGCCTTGATCATTTCCAGCTGTTCTTCGATGGTCATGGTGTCGAACAGCGAAAACAGGGTGTCATAGGGTTCAAGCGCGCGCAGCGGCACGCCTGCTTTTGCGGCAGCGGCCATCACCATGCCATCAAGGCCGCGCCCGGTTTGGGGGCTGGTGATGGTGCAGGCGGGGATTGCGAGCATCAGGTTGACGTACCAAGGCTGAAATTTGGCGGCTAGAAGACTGGGCACACCGCGCGCCGACAGGGCCTTGGTCAGGGCATCCCAATCGGCTGGAGGCAACATCTCCAGCAGGGTGGGGCCTTCGGTGATCAGCATGATCGACGGATCGCGCGCCATATGGGCGATCAGGGCTTTTTCCTCGTCGGGGCCAGCCTCGACCAATACGGTTCTGGCCGCTTGGATCAAGGGTTCCATCTTTGTCATGGTGGCCGCGTGGCGGGGGTCGTCGAGGTGGTAGGTGCCAATCAAAGTGATGACTTGGTCGCCGCGTGAGGCACGCCAGAAATTGCCTTGGGGGTAGGGCACGGCATTGGTGGCAGTTTGCAATTCCGCGCGGTCTGCCGGGGTCATGGTTGCCAGCAGGTTCTCCCCCACGCATTGCGCGGACAACGAACTGGCCATCAGAAAGCTGCCCAGAACAAAGGCGGGGGCGAAAAAGCTGGAAAGGCGGAACATCGGGCACCTCTGACACGCGTCTGTCATGCCATAGGTGGCATTGTGGCGGGGGAAGTCCAAGGGGGCTGACCGACTTTTCCGCACCAGGTTCGGTACAGGAGGGAGTTGACAGACGCGGATCGGTTGCCTATCTGAGGCTCGTTAGCAGTCGGGCAACCTGAGTGCTAATCCAAATCAACCTGGAACCTATGGAGTGTTCTCAGATGAAATTCACACCGTTGCATGACCGTGTATTGGTTCGCCGCATTGAAGGCGAAGACAAGACCAAAGGCGGTCTGATCATTCCGGACAGCGCCAAGGAAAAGCCTGCCGAAGGCGAAGTCATTGCGGTTGGTGCTGGCACCCGTGACGAAGATGGCGAGCGCGTTGCCATGGACGTAAAGGCCGGCGACCGCATCCTGTTCGGCAAATGGTCGGGCACCGAGATCAAGCTGGACGGCGAAGACCTGCTGATCATGAAAGAAAGCGATATCCTCGGCGTTTTGGCCTGAGATCGCGTTTCCAGCGGTGCGCAATGACTGCGCACCCCACCCCATCAAACCTTTGAAGGAGCTACACCATGGCTGCCAAAGACGTACGTTTTGATACCGATGCCCGCGACCGCATGTTGCGTGGCGTGAACATTCTGGCCGATGCGGTCAAAGTCACCTTGGGCCCCAAAGGCCGTAACGTGGTGATCGACAAATCCTTCGGCGCACCCCGCATCACCAAAGACGGTGTGACGGTTGCCAAGGAAATCGAACTGTCCGACAAGTTCGAGAACATGGGCGCACAAATGGTGAAGGAAGTCGCTTCCCGCACCAATGATGAGGCTGGCGACGGCACCACTACTGCGACCGTGCTGGCACAAGCCATCATCAAAGAAGGCATGAAATCGGTTGCCGCCGGCATGAACCCGATGGACCTGAAGCGCGGCATCGACCTGGCAACCGCCAAAGTCGTTGCAGCAATCAAGGCTGCTGCTCGTCCCGTCAAGGACACGGCTGAAGTTGCCCAGGTTGGCACCATTTCCGCCAACGGCGAAGCTGAAATCGGCCGTCAGATTGCCGACGCGATGCAGAAAGTCGGCAACGAGGGTGTTATCACCGTCGAAGAAAACAAGGGTCTGGAAACAGAGACCACTGTTGTTGAAGGCATGCAGTTCGACCGTGGGTACCTGTCGCCCTACTTCGTGACCAATGCCGACAAGATGATTGCCGATCTGGAAGACTGCCTCGTGCTGCTGCACGAGAAAAAGCTGTCGTCCTTGCAGCCGCTGGTCCCGTTGCTGGAGGCCGTGATCCAGTCGCAAAAGCCGCTGCTGATCATTTCGGAAGATGTTGAAGGCGAAGCTTTGGCCACGCTGGTTGTCAACAAGCTGCGCGGCGGTCTGAAAATTGCTGCGGTGAAAGCGCCGGGCTTTGGCGATCGTCGCAAGGCGATGCTGCAGGATATCGCTGTTCTGACCGGTGGTCAGGTGATCAGCGAAGATCTGGGCATGAAGCTGGAAAACGTGACCATCGACATGCTGGGCCGCGCCAAGAAAATCTCGATCACCAAAGACAACACCACCATCGTTGATGGCGGCGGCGACAAGGCCGAGATTGCAGCACGCGTCACGCAAATCCGCGCCCAGATCGAAGAAACCACGTCGGATTACGACCGTGAAAAACTGCAAGAGCGCGTGGCCAAACTGGCTGGCGGCGTTGCGGTGATCAAGGTTGGCGGCATGACCGAGATCGAAGTGAAAGAGCGCAAGGACCGCGTTGACGACGCTTTGAACGCGACCCGTGCGGCCGTGCAGGAAGGCATCGTTGTTGGCGGTGGTGTGGCCCTGATCCAGGCCGGCAAAGTGCTGGAAGGCATGGTTGGCGCGAACTCTGACCAGACCAACGGCATCAACATCGTCCGCAAGGCACTGGAGGCTCCGCTGCGTCAGATCGCACAGAACGCCGGTGTTGATGGCGCTGTTGTGGCTGGCAAAGTGCGCGAATCGAACGACAAGACGTTCGGTTTTAACGCACAGACCGAAGAGTATGGCGACATGTTCGCCTTCGGCGTGATCGACCCGGCGAAAGTCGTGCGGACCGCGCTGGAAGATGCAGCATCGGTTGCATCGCTGCTGATCACCACCGAAGCCATGATTGCGGACCGTCCGGCTGACAAGTCGGCCGGCGGCATGGGCGGCGGCGGCGGCATGGGCGGCATGGGCGGCATGGACGGCATGATGTAATCTGCCCCACAGGCATGTTAGGGAAAGGGCGCACCGATTGGTGCGCCCTTTTCGTTTGGAGTGATACATGACCGGACCCGACAGCCTGCGTTTTGCGCGTGAGACCGATCATGGGGCGATTGATGCGCTGTTGCGGGCGGCATTCGGGGGGCCGCGTGAGGCCGGGATCATGGGGGCGCTGCGGGCGGCGGGGGTGGTTGAGTATGAGATGGTGATGCCGTGGCAGGACGGCATTGTGGGGCATCTGGCAGTGTCGCGGTTGGTCTCGCCGAACGGCTGGCTGGTGTTGGCGCCGGTGGCGGTGGCACCCGGCTGGCAGCGCAAAGGGCTTGGCGTGCGGCTGGTGGCGGGGGTGTTGCAGCTGTGCGCGATCAAGGGGCAGACGGTGGCGGTTCTGGGTGAGCCCGCGTTTTACGCGCGGGCGGGGTTTTCTGCGGAACGGGCGGCGGGGTTGACCGCGACGCATGGGCCGCAGCCGATCCTGCTGGCAGGGCCGGGCACCGATGTGCCTGTGGCGACGCTGATGTTTCCAGCCGCGTTTGACGCGGCATGAGGCTGTTTTTGCTGACGTGCGTCGCGATGCTGGCCTTTGCGGCCAATTCGCTGCTGACCCGCGCCGGGGTGGCGGCGGGGCTGATTGACCCGATGGAATTCGCCCTGTGGCGGGTGGCGGCGGGGGGGGTGATGTTGGGCCTGCTGGTGCTGATGCGGGGCGGGCGGTTGTGGCCGGGGCGGGTGGCGGGCGGCGCGGGGCTGATCGTGTATCTGGTCGGATTCTCGCTGGCTTATGCGGGGTTGGCTGCCGGGATCGGGGCGTTGATCCTGTTTGGCGTGGTGCAGATCACCATGTTCTCAGGCGCGGTGCTGGCGCGCGAGCCTGTGCCGTTGGCGCGCTGGATCGGGGCAGGCGTGGCGTTTGCCGGGCTGGTGGTGCTGCTGGGCCCGGGGGGCGCGTCGGTCAGTCTGTACCATGCGGCCTTGATGGCGGCGGCGGGGGCCGGGTGGGGGTATTATTCGCTGGCGGCACGAGGTCAAAGTGACCCGTTGGGCGTGACGGCGGCGAATTTTGTGCTGGCGGTGCCGGTGGTGGCAATTGCATGGGCGGTGCTGCCGGGGGGCGTTGCAGCAACCCCGTTGGGGATCGCGTTGGCGGTGGTGTCGGGGGCTGTGACCTCGGGCCTTGGCTATGCGCTGTGGTACAGGCTGGTGCCGCAACTGGGGGCCGCGCGGGCGGGGGTGGCGCAGTTGACGGTGCCGGTGATTGCAGCCCTTGGCGGGATTGCCTTGGGCGAGGCGGTGAGCGTGCAGTTTATGCTGGCGGCGGGACTGGTGCTGGGCGGGGTGGGGCTGGCGAGCGGCTACAGGGGCTTCACCAGACGGTGAAGCCGTCGGCCCGCGCCGTTGGTACCGCTCAGCCCGGTGTATCGAAACCCATGGCGTTCCCAAAAGGCAGCCCCCCGGGGATTAACCTCCAGCACCGCCAGATAAAGGTGGAGCGCGCCTGCCGCGCGGGCGAGCGTTTCCACATGGGTCAGGACTATGGGACCGAGCCCCAGGCTGCGCGCTCGGGGGGCGAGGATCAGCAGGCCAAGGTAGGCGCTTGTGGGTTCGGGAAAGCCGAAGGAGAGCTCGGCAAGGCCGGAAAGGTGGCTGTCGTGAAACAGGCCCAGCCGATGTGACATTGCAGGGTCACAATTCGGCGGGGTGTCGGTGAAGAAATCGGCAGCGGCAGTGGGGCCGGGGGCATGGCCATCCGCGAGCAGAGCATAATCGGCGGCCTCAATCAGAAAGGAGGTGACGGCGGGCAGGTCTTGGGTGGGGTGAAGGGGGCGGATGGTGATCGCTTGTGCCGACGTCATCGCACGATCAATTCCAGCGGGTCATAGAGAATTCCCGTGCCCCATGCGGCGTCTGGCAGGCTGTCGGGTTTGTAGCGGATGGTTCCCAGTTCGGCCCGGTTGAAAAACCGCCGTTCGGTGACGATGCCTTCGGGATCGCGCCAGTCATCGGTCACTTCGCCCAGCTCAATCGTGCAGCGAAAGTAGATATCAATCTGATGGAAGCCGCGGGGTGGATCGTGAAATTCGTTGACCAAACAGGGGGCACCAACGGAAATGGTCAGCCCGGTTTCCTCCAGCACTTCGCGCTGCAGATTGTCAGGCAAGGACGCCCCGCTCTCAACCCCGCCCCCCGGCGCGCACCACAGATCGGATACCCCGCCCGCATAGGCATTGACCAGCAGCAGGCGGTCCTGATGCAGGATCAGTGCGCGCACGGCAAGGCGTGGAGTAGCAGGTTTGAGGACGGCCCGTGTCATGCGCCCAAGGCTGTGCCGAGCGCAGCGATTCGTCCAGCCCTTGTGGCGGGGCCGCGATCAGTGCAGGCAGAGCAGCGCAGCCTTTGTGCAGGGCTGAAAGGAAATGCCATGTCGACTGCCTATACCTCCATAGCGAAATCGGTGTCCCGCTGGTGCGGGCGGCCATCGACCTTCACTCTGGCGGTCGGGGTCATTGTGGTATGGATCGTCAGCGGGCCGATCTTTGGCTTTTCGGACACCTGGCAGTTGGTGATCAACACTGGCACCACGATCATAACCTTTCTGATGGTGTTCCTGATCCAGAATACCCAGAACCGTGACACGGCGGCAATTCAGCTAAAGCTGGATGAGTTGATCCGCGCCACCAAGGGCGCGCATAACGCGCTGCTGGATCTGGAGGAGTTGGAGGAGGGCCATCTGGCCAAATTTCGCGACCGCTATGAAGCGCTGGCCCGCAACGCCCGCGCGCGGTTGGAAGAGGGCGGGGATGATACCGATACGCCAGAGGCGTAAGTGTGCCGACCCCTACCGTGCTTTCGAAACCACTCGGTTCACATGCCCCATCTTGCGGCCCGGGCGAGACTCGGTCTTGCCATAGAGGTGAATTTGGGTCCCGCGCTCGGCCGCAATGGTGGGCAGGCGCAGCACATCATCGCCAATCAGGTTTTCCATCACCACATCGGCATAGCGCGCGCCGTCGCCCAATGGCCAGCCGGTAATCGCTCGGATGTGCTGTTCAAACTGGTCTACCGCGCAACCGGCTTGGGTCCAGTGACCCGAGTTGTGCACACGCGGGGCAATTTCGTTGACGATCAGGCCTTGCGGTGTCACGAAAAGTTCTACCCCCATCACGCCGACATAATCCAGCGTGGTCAGGATGCGGGCGGCCAACAGCACGGCATCGCTGCGCTGCCCGGGTGACAGGCGGGCGGGCAGGGTGGTAGAATGCAGAATACCGTCGCGGTGGACGTTTTCACCCGGATCATAGCAGGCAACTGACCCGTCGAGGCCACGGGCAGCGATCACAGACACCTCATGCGTGAAGGCGATGAAGCCTTCCAGTACTGACGGCACCCCGTTCATGCTGGCCCCGGCTTGGGGCGCATCGCCTGCGTCCATGATCCGGGCTTGACCCTTGCCGTCGTAGCCAAGCCGTGTGGTTTTCAGTATGGCGGGGGTGCCAATTTTGACGATGGCGGCGTGCAGGTCATCAAGGCTGTTCACCGCAGCATAGGGGGCGCAGGTAAGGCCGAGGCTGGTGAGGAAATCTTTCTCAGCGATGCGATCTTGGCTGATGGCCAAGGTCCGGCGGTTGGGGCGTATCGGGCGGATGGCCTCCAACGCGTCAAGTGCTGCCGTGGGGATATTTTCAAATTCATAAGTGATCACATCTACCGAAGCCGCAAAGGCCCGCAGGGCGTCCAGATCATCATAGGCGGCGGTGGTGACGTGGGCCGCCACATCGCCTGCAGGCGGGTTGGCGGCGGGCTCGAAGATATGGGTGCGAAAGCCAAGGCGGCTTGCCGCGACAGACAGCATCCGGCCCAACTGGCCGCCACCTAGGATGCCTATTGTTGCGCCTATGGGCAGGGGGTCATTCATCGCGTGGTTCCTGCGGAATTGAGGCGGACAGGGCCTCGCGCCATGCGTCCAGCCGTTGGGCCAGGGCGGGATCGGTCAGCGCAAGGATGGCGGCGGCCATCAACCCCGCGTTGGCAGCCCCTCCGATGGCCATGGTGGCGACCGGGTAGCCGCGCGGCATTTGCAAGATGGAATACAGACTGTCCACCCCGGACAGCGCCTTGGTGAGCACAGGTACGCCAATCACCGGCACGCGGGTTTTCGACGCCATCATGCCGGGCAGATGGGCGGCCCCGCCTGCGCCTGCGATTATGACCTTCAATCCTCGGTCCACAGCAGTTTTGCCATAGTCCCACAGACGGTCGGGGGTGCGGTGCGCCGAGACGATCTTTGCCTCATAGGTCACACCAAGCGCGTCGAGGATCAGGGTGGCCTCTTTCATCGTCGGCCAGTCGGACTGGCTTCCCATGATGATCCCAACGTCAACAGCCATAGATGCCTCCTGCGGTGCCCTGCCGCTTCATAGCAAGGCAAGCGGCGAGGGCAAGGAAAAGGCGCGGGTGGGCGGCTTAGGCGATGATATCGGGGATCAGTTGATCTTCGATCTTCACGATCTGATCTTTCAGCGCCAGTTTCTGCTTTTTCAGCCGCCGCAGGGTCAACTGGTCGGGGCGACCCATGGCCTCTAGCGCATGAACAGCCTCATCCAGATCGCGGTGCTGGCGCAGCAAGACCCCATGCCGGATGCGCAGCATATCTTCAAAGTTAAGCTCGCTTGGCGCGTTCATATAGGGGTCCGATGGCTGCATTGTTGGCTGAGTCGATTACCCAATAATTGAAACAGTATAGGGAAAACCGCATCGTCGGGAAAGATTTCTGCACAAATCCGGCTGATTTCCGACATATCGCGCCGGGAAGGGGGGCTTGCAGCTGCGGGGCGGGCCACCCATATTGGCTGTAAGGATGGGTGCCCGGTTGGCGGGGCCTGACCGGACCGAACCCGCGTAATGCGGCAAACCGAACTGTCGCTTGCATAAGGGCATGTCCGATGACGAAACTGAGCTTTGGGGCGCACCCCTACCTTCTGGGTTTTGAACAGCTAGAGCGGCTGGTCGAACGCACCGCCAAAGGCGGGTCAGAGGGCTACCCCCCCTATAATATCGAGGCTGTGGCCGACAACGTGTACCGTATCACGCTGGCCGTGGCGGGGTTTCGCGATGAGGATCTGGCCATCACGGTCGAGGATCGCCAGTTGGTGATCCGGGGCCGGCAGCCGGAAGATGATCAGGGTCGCATTTTCTTGCACCGGGGCATTGCCGGGCGGGCGTTTCAGCGCAGTTTTGTGTTGGCGGATGGGGTCGAGGTTGCAGGGGCCAACATGGACCATGGGCTGCTGCATATCGACCTGTCCCGCACGGTTCCGGAACCCGTGGTGCAGACCATTCGCATCGGGGTTCGTTGAGGTTTTTTGGAAAGGACGTGACAGTATGAATACGACCTATCAGGGGGCCCCAAAGGTTGGGCCGCAAACCGTGTATGTGCTGCCGGTGCTGGTGTCGGACCTTCCCGACGAAGTGCGGGCCAATGTGGACGACAGCATCGGCGAGGCGCAGGTAGTCTACGCCGTGCACCGCGATACAGGCGAACGGCTGGCGCTGGTCGGCGACCGCAAGTTGGCATTCTTGCTGGCGTTTCAGAATGACATGGTTCCGGTAAACGCGCACTGACGGTGCCACATTGACGGATGAAATGAAAAACGCCGCCCGGTTCGGGGCGGCGTTTTCCGTCCAGGGGTCAGGCGATCATGCCTTGATCAACCCCATCGATTCCAGCTTTAGGATCACCTGATGCGCGCAGTGATCGACATCGACGTTTTCCGTATCGACCACGATCTCGGCGGTGGTGGGGGTTTCATAGGGGTCTGAAATCCCTGTGAATTCCTTTATCTTGCCTTCACGCGCCAGTTTATACAGGCCCTTGCGATCGCGGCGTTCACATTCCTCGACCGATGTGGCCACATGCACTTCGATAAAGGCCCCGAAGGCCTCGATCATTTCGCGCACAGCGCGGCGTGTGGCGGTGTAGGGGGCAATGGGCGCGCAGATCGCGATGCCGCCGTTCTTGGTGATTTCCGACGCCACATAGCCGATGCGCTTGATGTTGATGTCGCGGTGTTCCTTGCTGAACCCCAGTTCCGACGACAGGTGTTTGCGCACCACATCGCCGTCCAGCAGCGTGACAGGCCGCCCACCCATTTCCATCAGTTTCACCATCAGCGCGTTGGCGATGGTCGATTTGCCGGAACCGGACAGGCCGGTGAAGAACACGGTAAAGCCCTGCTTGCTGCGCGGCGGGGCGGTCTTGCGCAGTTCTTTCACCACTTCGGGGAAGCTGAACCATTCAGGAATGTCCAGACCTTCACGCAGGCGGCGGCGCAGTTCGGTGCCGGAAATATCCAGCACGGTCGTGCCTTCCGGCACTTCGTTGGCTGGATAATACTGGGCCTTTTCTTGCACATAGACCATGTGTTTGAAATCGACCATCTCGATGCCCATCTCGTCCGCGTGCTTGGCGAACAGGTCCTGAGCGTCATAAGGGCCGTAGAAATCCTGGCCTGCGCTGTTCTTGCCGGGGCCAGCGTGATCGCGGCCGACAATGAAATGGGTGCAGCCGTGGTTTTTGCGGATGATGCCGTGCCAGACCGCCTCCCGCGGGCCGGCCATGCGCATGGCAAGGTTCAGCAAGGACATTGTGGTGGTGGATTGCGGATACTTGTCCAGCACGGCCTCATAGCAGCGCACGCGGGTGAAATGGTCCACGTCGCCCGGTTTGGTCATGCCGACCACCGGATGGATGATCAGGTTGGCCTGTGCCTCGCGGGCGGCGCGGAACGTCAGCTCCTGGTGCGCCCGGTGCAG
>JANNNF010000370.1:0-6113 GCA_031398405.1 Rhodobacterales bacterium
GGGCATTGGCTGTGTAGGTTGCGGCGTTTTCCGGGTCCAGAACAGCCAGCCGTTCAGCAATCAGTCGCAGCCAGTTTTTGGAGTTTTCAGGGTCAAGCCACGCATGGGGGTCGATGCCAGAATTGTCGTGATCGTCGTGACCTTCTGCTTCGGCCTCATGGGCATTGGCATGGTCGTCGTGATGGTCATGGTGGCCATATTCCTCGGTGTCGGTCGATTTGTCGCGCAGCAGGGAAAGGGTCTGTGCGTCCGGCCCCAAAGATCCGATCGCACGGTCCAGCCATGGCGTCAGTTCCGGTCCGACCCAGATGATCAGCTCGGCATCGGCGACATGGCCCGCCTGACTGGGGCGCAGTTGAAAGTCATGCTCGGATGCGCCCTTGTCCAGCAGCAGCACCGGCTGGCCCAGATCGCCCATCACAAGGCTGACCAGTGCATGAACGGGGGGAATGTCTGTTACCACACGAGGCACTTCGGCGTAGGCGGGCAGAGTGAGCGCGGGCAGGGCGGTGCTAGCCAACAGAAAAGATATGATATAACGCATTGACTGGGCCTTCCGTTTATCTGTTGGCCGCCATATGAATGTAATATTATAACAAGTCAAGAGGCTATGCCGATGCCGCATGATCACGACTGCCCCGGGTGTGCAGCCCCGGATCTGGCCTTTGCCAGCCACGACCACGCGCTGTGCAGCAGCGATGTGCTGACACGGGCCGAGGCGATGGCGCAGGCCAATGGCGCGCGCCTGACCCCGGTGCGCCGACGAGTGCTGGAGATTTTGCTGGAGGATCACCGCGCCATGGGGGCCTATGACGTGCTGCAACGCTTGGCGGCGGAAGGCTTTGGCAACCAACCGCCCGTGGCTTACCGCGCGCTGGATTTTCTGGTGGACCAAGGCCTCGCGCACCGCATCACCCGGCTGAACGCCTTCGCCGCCTGTATGCATCCGGGTGAGGCCCACGCCCCGGCCTTCATGATCTGCCGCGTCTGCAATACTGTGGCCGAAGCCCCTGCCGCCCCGGTGCGCGCAGCCCTAGATGCCGCTGCCGCAGCCTTGGGTTTTGTGATAGAGCGGTCAAATGTAGAGGCTTTGGGCCTGTGCCCCGCGTGTCAGGTGGCAGCATGAGCCTGATCACCGCTGATCATATTTGCGTGCATCAGGGCAGCGCCGAAGTCCTGCATGATGTGAGCCTTGCCGTAGCCCCCGCCGAGATTGTGACGATCCTTGGGCCGAACGGGTCTGGCAAATCCACACTGCTGCGCGCGCTGCTGGGGATTTTGCCGCTGGCGGCGGGGCGGGTGATGCGGGCGGCTGGGCTGCGCGTGGGCTATGTGCCGCAACGGTTGCATATCGACCAATCACTGCCGATGACGGTGCGGCGGTTTTTGTCCCTGCCGGTGCGGGTGACGGACGCAGACGCCATGGTGGCACTGGACCGGGTCGGAATGGCGGCGCAGGCGGGCCAGCAACTGGCGGGGCTGTCGGGGGGGCAGGTGCAGCGGGTGCTGCTGGCGCGGGCATTGCTGGGGCGGCCTGGATTGCTGATGCTGGATGAACCGACACAAGGGCTGGACCAACCGGGCGAGGCGGGGTTTTACCGGCTGATCGAGGAGGTGCGGCATGACACCGGAGCCGCCGTGCTGATGGTCAGCCATGATCTGCATGTGGTGATGGCGGCCTCTGACCGGGTGATCTGTCTGAACGGCCACATATGCTGCGAGGGCACGCCACGGGTGGTGTCGTCTGCGCCGGAATATCGCGCGCTGTTTGGGCTTGGCACCCAAGGGGCACTGGCGCTGTATCAGCACGAACATGACCACGACCACGCCGAACCCCACGATCACCACCATGACCATGCGGGGCACAGCCATGCTTGACGATTTTCTGGTACGGGCGGGGCTTGCGGGGGTGGGGCTTTCGCTGGCGACGGGGCCTTTGGGGGCATTGGTCATCTGGCGTAGGATGGCCTATTTTGGCGATGCGACCAGCCACGCGGCCATTCTAGGGGTCGCTTTGGCGCTTGCGACCGATTTGCCAATCGGGGCGGGCACGCTTGTGGTGGCACTTGCGATGGCCGTGACGGTCGCCACGCTGGCGGCACGCGGTTGGGCGATGGACACCACCTTGGGCGTGCTGGCCCATTCGGCGCTTGCCATCGGGCTGGTCGCGGTCAGCTTTGTGCCCGGCGCGCGGACGGACCTTTCGGCCTATCTCTTTGGCGACATTCTGGCGGTGTCGCGCATGGATCTGGCCTTTGTCTGGGGGGGGGCGTTGCTGGTGGCGGGGTTGCTTGCGTGGCGGTGGCAGGCCCTGTTGACCGCCACGTTGAACGAGGATCTGGCCCATGCCAGTGGCATCAACCCCGACCGCGAAAGGCTGGTGCTGACACTGGCATTGGCGGTGGTGGTGGCAGTCGCGCTAAAGCTGGTGGGAGCCTTGCTGATTGCGGCGATGTTGATCATTCCGGCGGCAGCGGCGCGCGGCTTTGCCCGCAGCCCCGAGGCGATGGCAGGGTTTGCGGTGGGGATCGGGGCATTGGCTTCCGTGGTGGGGCTGGCGCTGTCATTGTGGCAGGACACGCCGGCCGGGCCGTCGGTCATTGCGGCGGCGGCGGCGGTGTTTGCACTGTCGGCCAGTTTTGGGCGGATGCGGCGGGGGTAGGGAGAGGAAAAGGGGCCGGCGCGGATTTACGGCGGCACCGGCGCAGGCTGCGCTTGCAACACCGACGGTGCCAGCATTGCGGCACGGGCTGCCACAAGGTTTCCCCGCACAATGGGGCGCAAACGCCGCGTGCGATCACAGGGCAGCGGCGGCCTGCGACAGGCCCGCCGCCGCCAGCGCCGCGCGTGGAGCCATGTGTTTGCGGATCATCTCGCTGCGGTGGCGGAACACCTCCACATCGTTGAAAGGGGCGCCGTCACGGGCCGCGCGCTCTATCATGTCGGCCAGCCGTGCCCGGTCCAGTGCAAGGCCCGCCACGGCATCTGCCAAAGCTGCAATGTCGTTGGGCGATACCAGAACGCCGCCCTGATGCGCCTCGATCAGCCCCTGGGCATAGGCCCCTCCGTAGCCGACAATCGGCGTTGCCGAAATCAACGCCTCGATCAGGTTGCGCGGTGATTCCGGGGTCTTGTGGCAGAACATCAGCAGATGCGCGGCCCGAAGCGCCTCCAGCACATCGGCGCGGTTCTGGGCGAATCCCGGCAGGTGGATGTGGTTTTCCAGCCCGGCAGCAGCGATGCGGCCCCGCATTTCGGCAAGGTCGCTGCCCTCGCCCAGCCATGTCGCGGTGACATCCACGCCTTTGGCCCGAAGACGGATCAGCACCTCGACCCAGTCGGGACCACCCTTCATCGGCTCGGCCCGCCCGACATACACCACCCGCAACGGGCCGTGCCCGGCTTGCGCGATCTTGGTGGCCTTGCGGTCCGGGGCAATGTGGTCAGCGGCAGAGATGTGAATGTCATGCACCAGTTCGGCACGCCGGGCAAAGGGCGCATAGGCCTCGAATGTTTCGCGGCCATGAAACAGCCCGACGCTGGCCTTGCGGATCAGATGCCGTTCAAGGGCGGCCATCGGCCGTGCGGTCAGCGTCGCCCGCAGGCGTCTGCGCCAATGGCCCGTGCGCGCCTGTTGGCGCACCACCGCCGATTCAACCCGGTCGGTCCAGACTGCATGGGCCCGGTTGCGCCGTGCAGCCTCGATGCAGGCGACAGAACCCCAATCACCAAACAGCCCGCCGATGGCAAAACTTAGATAGTCGGCCTCCTCGATCAGCGCGCCGATCCGCCGCCGCGCGGCCGGCATAGCCTGCAAAAACCGGTCGGGCCGCCAGGTCATCGGCAGCGCCTCGACCTGGATGCGGGCAAGGTTTTCACCGACCCGGTCCAGTGGCACCCAGGCCGGAGGGGGCGGGCCGGGGTCAAGCGGGTGTATGGTGATCAGCCGTTTAAAATTTTCCGCCCAAAGGCGCAGCCCGTTGCAGGCCTGATCTTCCATCATCAGCGTACCATCGGCCCGGCGAAACAGAGGCACAGGTGCATAAATCAACAAAGAGTCGTTCACCATGCAATCTCCAGTAGAGTAAGTGGCGGCAGGATAACAGAAAAATGGCCGAATCGAAACCGGACTGTTCCAACCGCCGCTGGCAGAACGCTTGAAAGCGGGCCGATTTGACGGCCCGGCAAAGGTCTGGCAGATATGCCATCTGCGGGTCCGGCGCGCTGGCTGCATGAACGCGGCCCCTGCGACGCATGCGGATGTCGTTTTCTGATGCCAATGGTCGGGTGGACCTGTCCTGTTTCCGTGCCGTCTGGCACATATGATGCCAACAAAAGCGCGGAGCCCCTCATGAAAACCCATGTTAAAGCCCTTGTCGTCGGCGGTGGTGCCGTTGGAAACGGCATCGCCTATCATCTGGCGAAGGCCGGGTGGGATACCATGCTGGTGGAACGCGACGAGCTGACCTCTGGGTCCACCTGGCACGCCGCAGGCCTGCTGCCCCTGTTCAACATGAGCTATGCGACCACCCATATTCACAAATACTCGGTCGATTTCTACAAATCGCTTGAGGCTGAAACCGGCTTGAACGCCGGTTTCGCCGTGGTCGGCAACCTGCGGATGGCCCAACATCAGGCGCGGATGGACGAGTATATGCTCTATTCGTCCGTGGCCGAAACTGCCGGGGTGTATCACGAATTTCTGACGCCCGGCCAGATGAAGGACCGCTGGCCGCTGCTGCGTACCGAGGATCTGATCGGCGCGCTGTATCACCCGCAGGACGGCTACATCAACCCGGCCGACGTAACCCAAGCCATGGCAAAGGGCGCACGCCAACACGGGGCGACCATCGAGCGCAAGGTGCAGGTGAATGGCTATCGCTGGACTGGCAGCGAATGGATCGTGTCCTGCGTGCGGATGGTGGAACAGGGTGGCAATCTGGTCGCGTCCGACGATGTCTTTGACATCACTGCCGAACATGTGGTCACGGCCACTGGCAACCACGCGCAGCGCACTGCGCGGCTGTTGGGGATCAAGACCCCCGCCGTCGTGGTGGAACACCAGTATATCGTGACCGAACCCGACCCGGCCCTGGTCGCCTGGCGCAAGACCAACCCCGAACACCCGGTTCTGCGCGATGCCGACGCGAAGTGGTACGTGCGCGAGGAACGGGGAGGGTGGATTCTGGGGCCTTATGAAAAGGGAGCCCCCGCCCGGTTTGAATATGGCGTTCCCGACGGGTTTCGCGCAGATCTGTTCCCGCTTGATCTGGAGCGGATCGAGGGCGAATACATGTCGTTCATCCACCGCCTTCCTTCGTCGGAAACCGTGGGCCTGAAAGCCGATTTCAACGGCCCGATCTGCTACACGCCAGACGGCAACCCGCTGGTTGGTCCGGCCCCCGGTTTGCGCAACATGTGGCTGGCCGAAGGGTTCAGCTTTGGCATCACGGCGGCGGGGGGCACGGGCTATTACCTTGCGCAGATGATGGTGAACGGTGAGGCCGAGATCGACATGGCCTCGCTTGATCCGCGCCGTTACGGCAACTGGATCACGACAGAGTATGCCGCCCGCAAAAATGAGGAATGCTACGACCACGTCTTCATTCTGCACCACCCGGATGAAGAACGTCCCGGCGCGCGCCCATTGCGCACCGCCCCGGTCTATGACCGCCAGAAGGCTTTGGGCGCGCAGTTTGGGCAAGTGAACGGTTGGGAACGCCCGATCTATTACGGCCCCGTTGATGCGCCCGAGGATTTCGACCACGACAGCCGGTCGTTCCGGCGTGGCGCTTGGTGGCCCTATGCGGTCGAGGAAGCGAAATCCATTCGTGAGACGGCAGGTCTGATTGACGCGACCGCATTCACCAAACACATCGTGCGCGGGCCTGGTGCGACTGCGTTTCTTGACTGGTTTACCTGCAATGCCCTGCCCAAAGTCGGTCGGATCAACCTGACATATGCGCTGACCCCCACGGGAACCACACGCACCGAATACACCATCGTGCGCAATGGCGAGAATGACTATTACCTTGTCAGCGCGGGGGCATGGACAGCCTATGACGCCGATTATCTGCGCAAATGCGCCGAGGACAAGGCGGCAGAGTTCGGTC
>JANNNF010000433.1:0-11450 GCA_031398405.1 Rhodobacterales bacterium
TGTGCCCCGGATCAAAGCCTTGGTCCCCAAGCTGAAAAACACGCCCTTTGCCCGCGTCAAAGAAGAAGACCGCCAGACCATGATCGGCCTTGCTTTTCAGTATGTCGAACCGCAGTACCGCTTTGGCCTGCTGGACGCCGAGGTGATGGAAATGATTGTGGCGGTGCGGGACTTCTTTCACGCAGGCCTGCCGCTGCATCTGCGCCCCCTTATCGAACGCTATGATCCTGATAGCTATCTCGTCGCAGGCAACCTGATCGACAACATCGTGTTCGGCAAGATCAACCAGAAATTCAGCGATGCAGACCGCCAGATCCGCGAGGTTCTGCTGGGCCTTTTGCGGGCGCAGCCTGCGCTTTACGCCCAAGTGTTTGCAATGGGGTTGGAGTATCATCTTGGCGCTGCCGGGCGGCGGCTGACGGTACAGCAGCGCCAGAAGCTGAACTTCGCCCGCGCCTTGCTCCGGCGCTCGGATGTCTATGTGTTCAACCGCGCCCTGTCGGCGCTGGACGCGGCGACACAAGATCAGATTGTGCGCGCAACGTTGGAATTCTTGCGGCGTCAAGGCGACGATCCCGCGGTGATTTGGGTGTTGGTATCCAAGGCCTACGCCGGGTATTTTCAAAGGGTCATAACTTTTGGAAATGGGTCGGTACTCACGGATGAGACTGTAACGTAGGGCACCCTTCTAAGCTGTGTGGGCAAGATACATCTCTCAGGCACCAAACGGTTGAAGCTGCTTGAGGACGAGAACGCCAAGCTGAAGGGCTATAGGCAGATGTCATGCTGGACAATTTGGTTCAAAAAGGTGTGTTGGAAAAGCTTTGACGACGGCGGTGCAACGTCGGAACGCTGTGCAGAGGCAATGAGGGAACATCGACGTCTCACTGGCGGATCTGTGCCATCCCCAAGGCCTGCCGCCATAGACAGGGAGAAAAGGGGCTGCGGATTTGCAAACCATCTGGCGCATACTTGGTGGCATGATCGTCAAATTCTTTGCCCTCACCAATGCTTTGGGCTACCTGATCGGCCCCTCTGCGTGTCATTTGCAGTCAATCACATGCCGGGACAGGCCCAAGACTTGTAGCGCAATGTGTCCGTGGCCGAAAATGCTCCCTTCCGCCCCCGCCGCAGTCGTCAGGTTCTTGATGTCTGATGATCGAGAGTCCACATAACAAGGTACTGTTTTTGTTGTAAATAGGCTGTGATATTCTCGCCGCAATGCCCACCCCTTGTCCCGCAACTCACGTTCGGCAACCAACTTTGCTTTACCCACTGAAAACCCGGTGGGGTGCAAAAAAAGCCTCTTGCATGCCCATGAATTTCTCTTTAATCAGCCGGCAGTTAGTTAGGAAATGTCTGGCAAGTTTTGTGATAGCCAATTGGTTATGAACAATTTTGTGTAATATTGCACAGGCGAGTGTGTAGGTTGTAACGGTGGGTCTTTCTGAAGCCCTGTGACCAAAAGCTTGCCTTTTGGTTGTTTTTCAGAAGCAGGCGGCTGTGGTAGCTCAGTGGTAGAGCACACCCTTGGTAAGGGTGAGGTCGAGAGTTCAATCCTCTCTCACAGCACCATTTTTTATAAAATATTGACTATAATCATGGGCTTAGGGAAGCAGGCTCGCGTTCTATCCCCCAATTATCCCCCTTTCTTCACTCCGCTGAGGTGGATTTTTAGCCCGATAAGACAATTCGTCTCTCTTGGCCTCTACTCCACCCCGTGTGCGCAAAACCAATGCGCGATGTCATGCTTTGAGCGGTTCCCGTTTCCAGAATGATGGAAACCCGGCGCGAAAGCATGCCTGCGCTTCTGTCTTTCCTGGCTTGTGTTCGCCACCTGACAAATTGTTCCCGCGACCTTTGAAGTGCAGTCGCGAGCGGCCGCTATGCGGACAAAGCCGCCGTCTATCTCTGGGCAAAACTTGGTTGCCACTGCCTTCCAGCGGCAGCGGCTGATCCGGGCTCAAGTTGTCAAAACTGACTTCACATTCCAAGCATGCACCTGCTCATAGGGCTCGAAATAATTCAGCGCTCCACTTTCGATATCACGAGCAATAAATTCTGATAAATGGAGAGTCCCCAAACGCGGCTCATTTCGGCAGCGCAATAGTTTTTCGACATAGTCTCGCGTCGCGCCTATGAAAGATGGATTATAACCACCGCCAGCAATTCGGTCAGGGGCACCGTGATTCGGAAGAATAGTTTGGATGTCCCATGTCGCAAGTCGCTCTAGTTCTGCACAATGAACTTCTAGTCGATTTGGCTCGGCTACATAAGTGACAGTGTCTTCCAATGTATCACCAGCAAGCAGTAGTTGCGTTTTCGGAAAGTACATTGTGAGTCCATCAAAGCTGTGGACGTCCAACGGCCGTAGCTCCACACCAATGTCACCTACCGACAACTCCATTACGCCGTCAAAAACCGTGGTTGGCATAACTAACGGGGCAATTGGTGGAGATGACCTTGCGAACGCCTCTTGGTTTTCGCGAAGTGCCTGTGCACATTTCTCGCTGGCGATTATTTCGCAATCAGAGAAAACTTCCGTCCCAGCGACGTGATCTTTATGGTGGTGACTAAGTACGACACGAATTGAGGTGACGCCTCGGCGGTCGAGTTCGCCCCTTACCGCCCGTGCATGTTCGACAGAAATGCTGGTGTCATAAACTAATGCTTCACCCCGATCGAAAATTGCATAACTCGCAAATCCAAGCGAAAAAGCACCGTCGTCCAACCAGTTTAGCTCTTTTGAATGCAGACGGACGCCGTCGATGCGACCATCATAGAACGCTAGAACGTTGGGTGCGGCTTCCAGGACTCGTAGGGTTGAAATTGACGATTTCATCCAAGTACCTTCCAGCTTGGGCAGATCTTGCGCCGCAGACTATCGATACATCGAAATACACTTCTCTGCAGCCCGTCTCAAGCTAGCACCTACAAATTTCAACCCGGACAACTTTAATCTCTTGGGTGGGGGAAGCGGATCTTCGCGGTGGTCAGCACCTACGTCCCCTGTGCGGACAAAGCGGTTGTTCGCTGTGGGAGCGCGGTTCTTATTAGCTGTCGCTGCAATCCGCCGCTTCGTGCGGGTGATCAGTATTACGTGATCGAAGGTAAGTTTGTATGTGGTCAGCGCGACACGCCGACGATATTGTCGATTCTGGGACGGGCAAACAATTTACTGAACTGAAGTGAAAAGGGCGGCCCACGGGGGCCGCCCTGGGTAGCACTCAAGAAGCCTTTGTTGGCCACCCAGCGGTCATCGCCCGCGCCGCCGTCGATGGTATCGGTGCCCCTCGCGGTGCGCAACACATCGCCGCCGCCATTTCCACGGACGATATCGTCGCCGTCGACCGTGTTGATCACACGGTCTAGGTCAGGTCGAAATGTTCGGCCCCTGTTAAAATAAACCCGGTAGGTTGAACCGTAGGATGTGTTGAAGTTTCCGCTATAGCCGGCCGCGAGCAACCCCACAGGCAAACCGCTGTCCGCGATGCCATAGCAGTAGCGCGTCCAGTCCAAAACCAGCGTGTCAGTCCCGGCACCAAACACCAGCACGTCCCGGCCATCCCCTCCGTTTTAGCGGTCTTCGAGAGCGCCGCCATAAAGGACGTCATTGCCAAAACCGCCGGTCAAATCAAAGCGTTCGACCCCGGTGTGATACATGGTGTAAAAATAGTCCAATCGCGTCGACTTTGCCGGAGTCGAACATTTCAGTCTGATACTGACCGAGAATGCCGACACTATTTCGGTTGGCGACGGGAATGATGCCGTCAACGGAATGGGGGGCGATGAGACCCTGCGCACGGGGATGGGTCTCGATGTCATCCGGGGTGGGGCAGTCAATGACCGCTGGGTTGCTGACAAATCCTTCCTGACCGGGGCACATGCCATGGTTCTTGATCTGACCAAGGCCGGGCAGCAGGCCACCTATCGCCAAGACGGGACCGTTTCAGGGATCGAAATGCTGTCCCTGATCACAGGGTCCGGCAGTGACCGGATCACGACGCTTGCTGCCTTCTTCAACGACGACATCACCACCAATGCCGGCAATGACCGGGTCTTTGTGGCAGGCGGGCGCGATGTGGTAAACATGGGTGCAGGCGCAGATACGCTGGTGCTGGATTGGTCCGGCTATGGCTACGGCGTATCGTGCACTGTCGACGGATCGCTTGCCCTGGGGTCCTCTGGCAACTTCAACACGAGTTACGGAACTACCAACCGGGTGGACTTCAGCGGAGTCGATACCTTTGACCTTACCGTGACCGACCATGCCGACACTGTCATCACGTGTGCAGGCAGCAACCGGATCGGTGGTCGTGGCGGCGCCGATGTGATGATCGGGATGGCAGGGAACGACACCTACTATGTTGACACTGCCGCTGACCGGGTGATCGAGGGGGTGTCTGGCGGCTCCGACCGTATCCTGACCGCCGTAAGCTATGCCCTGGAAGCCGCACAACGGATCGAACTGCTGCAGACCACCGATTATGCGGGGCTGGGTGCCATTGACCTGACAGGCAATGAGTTTGCCAACAGCTTGACCAGTAACGCGGGCAACAACCGCCTGGACGGAAAAGGAGGGAACGATACTCTGGTCGGGGGTATTGGCGAAGACGTGTTCGTGTTTAGCACGGCTTTGGCGGCCAGCAACGTGGACGCCATCACCGGCTTCTCGACGGTCAATGACACCATCGCACTGAAAAACACCGGGATATTCTAAGCCCTGATGCTTGAGGGAATACTGGCTGCCGGAGCCTTCAGTATTGGTACCACCGCGACCATCGCATCATCTTTGACAGCGCCACCGGCGCTCTGTTTTATGATGCAGACGGAAACAGGGCAGGCAGTGTTATTCAGTTTTCCTTACTCACCGGCGTCGCCGGTACGCTGTCTAATGCGGATTTCCTGATCATCTATGGTTCCGAGTCCGACGGTTCGGCACAGCCCAGTCCAGGTCGATCAGTCGAAGTAAGCTCTCGACCAACACCGTCGTCTGCCGCAGCGCCGTGCCGAACGGCACCTTCATGGTCAGACAAATCTGGAACGCAGCATCGCTACAGTCTGGCTGACCTCGTCTGCCGGTCGGCGCGACGTCCCTGATCATGGCGGGATCGACCAAGATCGTCAGCTGTCCCTTTGTTCTCTTACTCTTCACGGGCACAAAGCGCATCGTCGGGCGCTGCGCTGCTTTGCAGATGGCTTCTGCACCAGCTGAATTGTTCTTCTGGCACTTCACGAAGGGCTTAACGTAGTCAGGCGGGATCAGCCGCACCTCACAGCCCGGCCTTGCGATCTCGCGGCCCCAGAAAAGGGCACCGCCGCAGGCTTCCATGGCAACAACGCAGGACGGAAGCTGGTTGAAAAAAGCCAACACTTGATCGCGCCTCAGCCTTTAGCGCAACACCGCAGTGCCCGTGCTATCAGGCCCATGGGTTTGAAATACAGTCTTCGAAAGGACGAGCCTGACCGTGAAAAGCTCCGACAGGACCGTCCTCCCTAATATTCTCGCAGACCCATCTTGGCCCATTGGTTCCGTCGGGGGGCGGTCACATCATCAATGACGGTTCAATCCCGAATCATGATGATGCACTCTACCCCGCCGATGCCATGATTGAGGGTGACAGAATTTGGTGCGCTGAACAGCAGTTTTTTTAAGAGCGTGGAACCCAAACCAAAGGTTTCGGGCACCTTAACGGGCGGTCCGCCCATTTCCTGCCACTCAATCTTCAACGATCCGTCTGCCATATAATTCCATTTAACCGATACCTTGCCCTCGGTGACGGAAAGGGCACCATACTTCAAAGCATTGGTGCACAGTTCATGAAATGCCATTGCCAGAGGCCGCATGTGTCTTTCGACAGTTACGTCGTCTGGCCCCGCAAAAACAAACGGATCGTGATTTGCTGATCGGTAAGGGCCTGTGATCTCGGCGAGAAGACGTTTCAGCGCTGCGGTCTCAGGAGTGCTGTCCTTTGAAAACATTAGCTCTGTTGCTTTGCCAATTGCACGGAGCCTGGTTGTGAAATCATTCTTTGCTTCAGAAAAACCTGGCGGCCACGAGCGCGAAGCCAATGCGCTTATGACGGTAACTGTATTGACCAAACGGTGACGCAACTCTTGCGCAACTGTCGCAATCCGCGCTTCCTGTTGCTTCACTTCTGTGATGTCAGCGACCACGCCGATCAGACGCGTGCCGTTGCCGGTGCGATTTGCGCCAACCTGTGCGCGCATCAACAGCCATTTCTCTGTTCCATCCGGCCAGATATGCTTGGTTTCGGATTGAAGTTTCGTCTCCCCTCGCGCAATTCTCTGATTTCTCTCCTCGGTGACCCGTTCCTGCTCTCCGGGTGCAAAGCGTGACCGAAACTCATCTACTGTCGGCGCGCTGTCGGAAGGAAATCCGTAAAGCCTATTCAACTCTGGCGAACCGATAATTGTATCGGCTTCAATATCTAGTTCCCAAACGGCCATCTGTCCGGCTTCAATAGCTAACCGCAACCGGGCCTCGCTTTCGCCAAGTGCCTCTTTTTGGGCTATTTCCTCGTGGATATCGCGCGCTTCAATGATCGTGCCGACTGCATTAGACTCTCGGTCTCGGATCGGGCTTGCGCTAAAAGCTACGGGAAAAGCATGTCCGTCCTGGTGCACAAAAACGTCTTCGCCGCTAATCCGATCCTGTGACAGAAAAGCATTTTCGATTCCGTTATTATTTTGCGATGGCTGCCGGATCAGTTTCTGCAGCGGATATTGTGCCAAATCGCCAAGCCTGTAGCCTGTCAGCGCCTCTGCCGCAGCATTCAAATAAATGCACCGCTGCCGTGTATCGACCATGAAAATGGCCATGCGGGTGTTGTTCAAAACTGCAGACAGGCGCCTTTCGCTTAGCGCCAAGGCCTGCTCGGCGGCGTGCCGTTCTGTGTCATCCCGCAGGGCCAGCACTGCACCTACCCGTTCTCCGTCTGCCCTGAACACCGGCTTGGCGCTGCCAATCGCAAGCACTTCAGTCCCGTCCGGCCGTCGAATGCGCCAGCGTTGATCCCTGACCTCCGCGTGGTCGCGAACTGCCCGCGCTAGAGGCAGTTCTTCGGGGGGATGCGGGCTCCCGTCCTCGCGCAGCAGGTGGTAAGCCTCGCTGTAGTCGTCCGGTTCAACGTCAAGTATTTCGGCGCCGTGGATCTGGACCGCTGCCTCATTGACGAAAACGATCCGGCCGTCTGGATCGGTCACAATAACACCCTCAGTGATTTGACTTAGGATCGCAGTCCGTTGCGCCACGAGCGTCAAGATGTCGGCATTCGCCTTGCGAAGGGTCAGATCATCCTCTTTCAAAGTTGTGATGTCAAAGACTGCTCCGACGCAAAGACCCGTGGCATCGACATGCCCACGCGCTGCGCACCAGCGAATTTTACCGCTGGGCATGTTGACCCGGAACTCTTCTGCGAATGACACATCGCCCGCCAACAGGCCTCCGATCCTGGCTCGAATGGCCGGAGCGTCTTCAGGGTGTATGTTTCGAAGAAAAGCGTCCCGCCCCTCATGGACAGCACTTTCATCAGTCAGGCCCAACAGGTTTTTGAGGCTTGCATCAGCCGTGAGCCGACCATGTGGCAGTTGCCATAAAAACGTTCCTGCGCCACTTGCCAGCACGGCGTTTAGACGCAGCCGAGCTTCACGAAAGCCAAGTTGCTCCTGCCGCAGGGTCAGAATCTCAGCTTCAAGCACTGCGTTGCGACGCAAAACCGAAGCCATGTTGCCATCCTCTAGGTCGGAGGCGTCAAAATCCGGGTTCATGTCCGCTTCATCGCGAGACCCCCCAAATCGGCTTTTTGAACTGTTGTATCTCCAGTTTATGTTTCTCTCTAAAGTGGTCGGTGTTTTTCAGGATTTATCTCCGAGACCGCATAAGCCGAGCATGCACTGGTGTAACGGCAAACTTGCCTGAACCTGAGCCTTGGTAAGGTATTCCCCAAGTGGGCTTTTGATTGACGCAAAGGCTAGCTGACATTGCTCTTTGATCAAGTATTTTTTCGTACCGCACCGTGTCCACTTCCGCCAGACTATATTTTGGCGTGTATAACTGACCCCTCTCAGGTTTCATCCGATCATTCGCATTAGGCAGCGGATGGGGCGGGAATCGAGACGAGTGGATACGATCGCGCGTTCGTCGAGCTTTCCATGCGCAGGGCTGGTCAAAGAAGAAGATTATCCGTGAGCTGCATTGGTAGCGCTACACCGTGCGCAAGATACTGCGGTTGAGGCGAGACCGATTTTACCTGTAAGCACGAGCCACTGTTGAAGAACAGCCTCTGAATTGACCGTGTTAATCCGTTCCTGCTTGCCAAAGAAGACAACGCCTCACGGGAGCCGCTGCCGCTGGTCCCAGTTTTTACAGCGCGGCCCAAGCACCTATGGCACCATGGCCGATGGCCAGTTTGGGCGGAAACCTGCATCCCCCGGTGTTTCAGGTCCCGCAGCAGTTCGCGCCGGCTGTGGGTGTTTTCGCGACAGCCGTCGATCAGGCCGAGCACATCCTTTTCCCCTCTCGGTCCCTTACAAAGTGACATCGCGGCATCGGCTTGGAAAACTTGTGTCGGCGTCCTGTGCCGCAATGGTCGGCTGGCGGAGTGGTTCCGCCAGCCAAGGAACATCACAGGATAAAGTCGCTCTGCGTCAACGCACCGGCGTCAGTCAGAACGATGGTGAAATCCGCTCGCCCGTCGCCATCGACATCCCCGGTGACCACGTTGTTCGCATAGCGCAACTGTCCAGCCTGAGACGAAAACTGCGCCGATCCGATAAAGACAAAGCTCTGATCGCTGGCATCTGTCGTATCAGCATCCATAGCGGCAAGGTGTATCCGGTCGACGCCGCTCTGAAAATCGCGGATCAGATCATGGCCAGCACCGAAACTCGCCTCCGCGACCGTTGCAAATACAAAGACATCGGCACCGGCACCGCCGGACACCCTGTCCGTCCCCAACCCGCCACGAAGCCGATCGCTCCCGGCACCGCCAAACAGGTCATCCTGCCCGCCACCGCCGTTCAAAATATCCTGACCGTCATTGCCGCGCAGGATGTCGGCACCGTCGCCAGTGGTCACTTGGTCATTTCCGCGACCTGTGCTGATCGCAAAGCTCTCGCTGGCCTGAAAATCAATAGAGTTTCCGACAAGATCCGCAATGTGCCCGACGTAACCAGTAGTTGCATTTCCACCCTTGACGCCACCCGACACATTGGTTGCCATCGCGGAATAGTCGACCACAAGACGGTCTTCTCCCGCGCCTGCGTCCACAGTGTCGGCCCCGCCGCGAAGGGTGATAAGATCAACTCCGGCCCCTGCGACGATGGTATCAGCCCCCTTCCCGGAATAGATGAAATCGGCACCGGCACCGGTCGTGACTGTGTTGGTGCCGTCGCCGGTGTGAACGGTGTTTCCGCCATCAAGGGCGGTCACAGTGTCGGCATTGGCACCACCGATGATGGTATTTGCCCCCTGACCCGCGGAAACTGTTGCAGCGCCGTCACCGGTTCTGATCGTGTCATTGCCCGCACCCGTGGTGATGGTGTCTGCCCCGGACCCGGTCAGAATAGTGAAATGCTCAATCGTGCCGTCTGTCATCGTCACCATACGGCCCGCCCCACCAGCTTCGGTGAAGTTGGAGGTGCTGTCGCCTGTAACGGCAGCAATGGAATTACGATAGTCGACAATCAGCCGGTCAACGCCAAGACCACCGTCAACGGCATCAACGCCATCCGTCACGGTGATCACATTATTGCCCGCGTTGCCAACGATACCGTTTCCATCACGCGCATCATTCAACCTGACTGGTGCTGTGCCGGTCAGCGTGATGGTGGCAACCCCGATCCCGAGATTGAGGACTATGCCACGCGACGTCGGTCCGCCGAAAATCGTCATTCCGCTGTACGCGACGGTCGCTGTCTCGTTGCTGTAGCCGGGCTCCAGCCGCAGCATGTCGCCCGGCCCTGCCGCCTGCATTGCACCAGCAATTGTGCGGAAGTCGGAATTTGGTCCGACAGTATATGTGGTCATGAAGAGTCCTTGGTTTGTTGGGCTCAAAGCGAACCCGTCGTATTGCATTTGTGGTCCGCTGATAGGAATTACCCGCCGGTCATGCGTCGCAGAGCGCGCAGCTGATCTGCCGTCAGATAGCCGCTGGCCCGCTTGCCCTCATCGCGCTGCCAAGACGCCAAAGCCCGGCGCGTGTTGGACCCCCAGACCCCATCGATCCCCCCGGTGCTGTAACCCAGCGAGGTCAGTCGGCTTTGCACCTCGCGGCGTTCCTCATAGGTCAGGCTCAGCAAGCGTTCTTCGACCGGATCATCGCCATTGACGGTACCGGTGGGCTCGGTCCCTATACCCGGGCCAGCCTGTTGCCCAATAAGTCTGACCTGTTTTGCAGTCACATACCCTGTCCCTGACAGCTTGTTTGCAGTCTGCCAGCGGGTGATCGCACGTCGGGTGTTCGACCCCCAAAGCCCGTCCGCCACACCGGTCGCATAGCCGATGGACGTCAGCTGTTTCTGTATCTGAATACGTTGCGTGCGGCTGAGGCCGATTTGGGCCTCAACGCTGGCGGCGCTTTGATTGCCCCCGGTCACGGGTGGCGCAGGTGTGGGTCTTGGGCCCGCCGACGCGCCGAGCTTTGTAAGCGCGCTTTCGGCATTGGCACGAAAGACACCTTGGGGATATTTCGCGAGGTAGTTGCGATAACCGCTGACAGTGTTCAGGCGCTGCGCCTCCAGATAGGCATTCCGATCCAACTCTTGCGCGATCAGTGACTTTGCGACGCCCGAGACAATGTCTTCGAAATCAGTCTGTGCCTGCACTGGGGCAGCATTTGCCAGACCGGCGACCAGCAGCAATGGAAGCAAGATATTCTTCACGATGGAGTTCCTTTCGGATTAAGAGGCCGGTCTTGCCATCAGGGCGTGTCCCAGCGACCGAGAAGATAACGCCCCAGAGGCCAAACGGTTGCCAAACAGATCTCATCGCGAACTGCGGACATCTGAAAAAGCCACCGGTCAGCATACAGAAGGCGCTGGATGGCCGCGTGTTGGCTCGCAATTGACCTTCAAGGTGTCACGCAAACCACAGGGATTACGCACGCAGTTTTGCACACATGCGTCGTCCGCGTCGGCACATCCCGAAATCCAGCCGTTGCTCGCCTCGCCGGTACCAAATCGAGATCGGCCTGCACTCACGGTCGCCGCATATTCGGCTACCCAGTCTTTATAGCGAAAATTGCCTTGCTTGCTTGCCACGCTTTACCGCGTTAGGAACAGGCAATCCGTTTGACATGAGGCTGCCATGCGCTTGACCCGCTACTTTATGCCCGTCCTGAAGGAAAATCCTGCCGAGGCACAGATTGTCTCGCACCGCTACATGTTGCGTGCAGGCATGATCAAGCAACAGGCGGCGGGCATCTATT
>JANNNF010000484.1:0-6162 GCA_031398405.1 Rhodobacterales bacterium
AACCTTACCTTGGATTGGAATGCCACCGTGCAATGCACCAAGGCATCACATGTTGAACAAGCGCTTTTGCTATGATGGGTTGGTAGGCGGGTAAGCTCTAAATTCACACATAAAACCCAATGATTTTAATGGTGGCTGGCGGAGAGACAGGGATTCGAACCCTGGGTCGGCGCAAACCGACAACGGTTTTCGAGACCGCCGCATTCGACCACTCTGCCACCTCTCCGCAGTAGAGCTCGTTATGAGTGGAGGCACTAACCGGATCGTCGGGGTGTTGCAAGCCCTGATCTGGCAGAGCGTGCCGAAGCGAGAGAGACCAATGCGATTGCAGGATGTGGAAAAGCTCTGCGGCTTCGTTGGCGAAAGGCTAGCTGATCACTCTGGACCTGAACCAGTTTCCTCCGGGTCTTTTGAGATCTCGCTCATCACTAGCCTGACGAAACGTCAAGTGATTTGGGGACTGCGCGCATGACCCATGGCAAGTGGAGCAGGGCGTATTGTGAACAAGCCGTAGGCCCTAATTGGGAGACCTGTCGCGTGGACTCCCTATCCCGCGGGCGGGGCGCTGTGCGGATTGCGGCAATCGGCCTTATCTGTCGTCTGCCACCTCCGCCGTTGCTTTGTGTCCGCGGGTTCTCCCGGCAGCTTATCAAAGTTATTTAAAAGTGGGCGGGCTGCTACAAGTGTTTCCCGCCACCGCGGAGACATCTCTGCCTGACGGCCAGTCGTGAAACCGCGTCAGACAGGCCGAGCTCCGCCGCCCCTTTTCCTGTCAATCCTCCCCGTTACTCTAAGTCCTTTGGCTGAATTGCGCGGCAGGTGCCCCCGGTGCGATGGTCTTGGACAACCATTGAGGGGAGGAGCCCAAAATGACTTTCGAGAGTGTGAAAATTCACCCGGCCATGGACGGCGGGATCCAGATGGGCAGCGCGGGATTTTCCGGCGGTACCCTGACCTGCAAGTGCGCGTCTAATCCGGTTACGGTGAAGGTTTCGGCCCAGACGGCGCACAACCATGCCTGCGGCTGTACCAAATGTTGGAAACCGGAAGGTGCCGTGTTCTCGCAGGTTGCGGTCGTCGGGCGTGACGCGGTGACTGTCACCGCCAATGCCGACAAGCTAAAAATTGTGGATGCCAGCGCCACGATTCAGCGTCATGCTTGCACCGGCTGCGGCGCTCACATGTATGGCCGGATCGAAAATACTGGGCACCCGTTCCATGGCCTGGATTTCATCCACACCGAGTTGTCCAACGAACAGGGCTGGTCCGAACCGCAGTTTGCCGCATTCGTCTCTTCGGTCATCGAGTCCGGAGTAGAACCGTCGCGGATGGAGGGCATCCGGGGTCGGCTGAAAGAGTTGGGGCTGGAACCTTACGACGCGCTGTCGCCGGCGCTGATGGATGCGATTGCCACCCATATCGCCAAGAAATCTGGTGCGCTTGCTGCCTGAGACGACCGATCTCTGAAGGCGTGTTCCCTGATGCGGGACACGCCTTTTTCCGCATTTTACGGTGGGAGGCACCCCGCCCCCAATTGGACAGCGCGGGCCACGACGCCCGCCCCTTAAGGAGACTCCGCCATGCGTACCCGCGCCGCCGTTGCTGTTGCCCCCGGACAGCCGCTTGTCATCATGGATGTGAACCTCGAAGATCCGAAATTCGGCGAGGTTCTGGTAGAGATCAAAGCCACCGGCATCTGCCACACGGATGAATTCACCCTGTCGGGGGCGGACCCGGAAGGGCTATTTCCGGCGATCTTGGGCCATGAAGGCGCTGGTGTGGTGGTGGCCTGCGGGCCGGGCGTGACCAGCCTGAAGGTGGGCGATCATGTCATTCCGCTGTACACGCCAGAATGCCGCCAGTGCCCGTCCTGCCTTTCCCAAAAGACTAACCTTTGCACCGCGATCCGCGCGACACAGGGGCAAGGCTTGCTGCCAGACGGCACCACGCGGTTTTCCATGCTGGATGGCACGCCGATCCATCATTACATGGGCTGTTCAACCTTTGCCAACCATACGGTCGTGCCCGAGATTGCCCTAGCCAAGGTGCGTGAGGACGCCCCCTTTGACAAGATCTGCTACATCGGCTGCGGAGTGACCACCGGCATCGGCGCGGTGATAAACACGGCGAAGGTGGAGATCGGCGCAAAGGCCGTGGTCTTTGGCCTCGGCGGAATCGGTCTGAACGTGCTGCAGGGGCTGAAGCTGGCGGGTGCCGACATGATTATCGGCGTCGATCTGAACAACGACCGCAAGGAATGGGGTGAACGATTCGGGATGACCCATTTCGTTAACCCGAAAGAAATCGAAGGCTCCATCGTCCAGCATATTGTCAACCTGACGAAGACACCTTTCGATCAGATTGGCGGGGCGGATTATTCGTTCGACTGCACCGGCAACGTCAAGGTGATGCGGGATGCGCTGGAATGCACGCACCGGGGCTGGGGTGTCTCAGTGGTGATCGGGGTAGCTCCGGCGGGGGCCGAGATCCAGACGCGCCCGTTCCAACTGGTAACCGGCCGCGTCTGGAAGGGTACGGCTTTTGGCGGCGCACGTGGTCGCACCGACGTGCCGACGATTGTCGACTGGTACATGGACGGCAAGATTCAGATCGACCCGATGATCACCCACATCCTGAAGCTGGAAGACATCAACAGGGCCTTCGACCTCATGCACTCGGGCGAAAGCATCCGGAGCGTGGTTGTCTATTGATGAAGACGGTTTCCGAGAGCCGGGCCTATGGCGGGGTGCAGGGGGTGTATTCCCACGCCTCCGCCAGTTGCGCCTGCGACATGACATTCGCGGTCTATTTGCCGCCTGCAGCCCAAGCAGGGCCGGTTCCGGTCCTGTGGTATCTGTCAGGTCTGACCTGCACGCATGAAAATGCGATGACCAAGGCCAACGCACAGCAATGGGCGGCGCAAGAGGGCATTGCAGTCATTTTCCCCGACACGTCGCCACGTGGTGACGGCGTGGCCAATGATCCGGCCTATGATCTTGGTCAGGGGGCGGGCTTCTATGTCAATGCAACACAGGAACCTTGGGCAAAGCATTTCCAAATGTGGGACTACATCACCCGCGAACTGCCGGAACTGGTGTTTTCCGCATTCCCGCTGGACCGCACGGCTCAGGGGATCACCGGACATTCGATGGGCGGTCATGGCGCGCTGACCATCGCGATGACATTCCCTGAAGTCTACACCTCGGTGTCGGCCTTCGCGCCTATTTCCAACCCCTCCGCCAGCGACTGGGGCCGCAAGCAGTTCATCGCTTACCTCGGTCTCGACGAAAGTTCTTGGGCGGCGCATGATGCGACCCTGCTGATGCGTGACAAGGGGTTTCCGCGAGACATTCTGATTGATCAGGGGGCTGCTGATCAGTTTCTTGACCTTCTGAAACCCGAAGCCCTGATCGGGGCTGCCGCCACGCGCCGTCAAACAGTGCAGTTCCGGCTGCTGGAAGGCTATGATCACAGTTATTTTTTCATTTCCAGCATGATGGGCGACCATATCCGCTGGCATGCGGCCAAGCTTTGCGGCGACGCGAGCCTCTGATGGTATCACAGCGCGTGGACGCCCCAACGCGGTTCAACAGAAAAACAGACTTTCTTCCACAGCACAAGGTTGCTGGCCTTTGCATCGCCAACGCTGCGGCTACGCAAGTCGCTGGCGAGGCGCTTCCGCAAATGCACAGCCTGTCACACGGTCGAGGATAGTGGGGCGAATCGCGTCGGGCCAGATCTGCACGGCCGAACAGTCGGCAGTGTCGCTGTATGTGCCTATTCCGATGCATCGGCAGCAGCGGGCGGACCTGAGCGCATTTCCGGAAAACCCAAAAACATGTTTTCCAAGCTCCAATATCCCCTTCGCAGGCATTAAAAAACGCGCGCGAGCGGGCAGATGTGATCGCCTACCTTCAGAGCCAGTCACCGCCAACTCCGCTGCGCCCTGCGACGCTCTGCCTCGCGTCATACTTTGGGGTGAGAGACCAATGCCAGCGTTGACTACTGATGAAAGTGTCACCCAAATAAGAACATCATAAGAGCGCCGGTTGCCAGCTTGAGGAGAAGCTGTTGGCCTCGGGCAAAGACCCCTACTCGCTTCATTTGATCTTCAGGGAGGAAGACTATGAAAAAACTCACGTTAGGTGTGCTGGCATCGTTGCTTTTGGGCTCCATGCCGCTTTACGCCAATGAAACGCTAAAGGCTGTTCAGGCTGACCCAGCACAATGGGGATCGCAGCTTGGCGACTATGCCGGCACCCGGTATTCGAAACTCGACAAGATCAACAAAGACAACGTCGGCGATCTTCAGGTGGCATGGACCTTCTCGACCGGCGTGTTGCGCGGGCATGAAGGTGCTCCGCTGGTGGTTGGCAACGTGATGTATGTTCACACGCCATTCCCCAATACGGTCTACGCGCTGGACCTGAACAACGATGGCAAAATCCTGTGGAAGTATGAACCGAAACAGAATGCCGACGTGATCGGGGTGATGTGCTGCGACACTGTCTATCGCGGGCTGGCCTACTCTGAAAACACCATTTTCCTGCATCAGGCTGATACCACGCTGGTGGCGATCGACGCGACCACGGGTGCGGTGAAGTGGAGCGTGGTGAACGGCGATCCGGCCAAGGGCGAAACAAACACCGCAACCGTGCTGCCCGTTGGCGACAAGGTGATCGTTGGCATCTCGGGCGGCGAATACGGTGTCCGTGGCCATTCGACAGCCTATAACATAGCTGACGGTACGATGGCATGGCGTGCGTATTCGACCGGGCCAGATGCCGAAATGCTGGTGGACCCGGAAAAGACGATGGTTCTGGGCAAACCGATCGGCGCGGATTCTTCGCTGACCAGCTGGGAAGGCGATCAGTGGAAAATTGGTGGCGGCACGACATGGGGCTGGTTCACCTATGACCCCGAGCTGAACCTTGTCTATTACGGCACAGGCAACCCTTCCACATGGAACCCGTCGCAGCGCCCTGGTGACAACAAATGGTCGATGACCATCATGGCGCGGGATGCCGATACCGGCATGGCAAAATGGTTCTACCAAAAGACGCCACATGACGAGTGGGACTTTGACGGCGTGAACGAAAACGTGTTGGTCGACAAGGAAATCGACGGCGTGATGCGCAAGCTGCTGGTCAACTTTGACCGCAACGGTTTCGCTTACACGCTGGACCGCGAAACAGGCGAGCTGCTTGTGGCCGAGAAGTATGACCCCGCGGTCAACTGGGCCACGCATGTCGAAATGGACAAGAACTCGGAGCAGTATGGCCGCCCACAGGTGGTTGCCGAATTCTCGACCGAACAGAACGGCGAAGACGTAAACTCTACCGGCATCTGCCCGGCAGCCCTTGGGTCGAAAGACCAGCAACCATCGGCCTACTCGCCCAAAACCGGCCTGAACTATGTGCCAACCAACCACGTTTGCATGGACTATGAACCGTTCCGCGTCAGCTATGCTGCGGGTCAGCCATATGTCGGCGCTACGCTTGCAATGTTCCCTGCCCCTGACAGCCACGGCGGCATGGGCAACTTCATCGCGTGGGATGCCGTGAAGGGTGAGATTGTCTGGTCCCTGCCCGAGCAATTCTCGGTCTGGTCAGGTGCCTTGGCCACTGCTGGCGACGTGGTGTTCTACGGCACGCTGGAAGGCTATCTGAAAGCTGTCGATGCGACGACAGGCAAGGAGCTTTACAAGTTCAAAACTCCGTCCGGTATCATCGGCAACGTGATGACCTATGAACATGGCGGCAAGCAGTATGTCGGCGTACTGTCGGGTATCGGAGGTTGGGCCGGTATCGGTTTGGCCGCAGGACTGACCAACGCCAATGACGGTCTGGGCGCTGTGGGCGGATATGCGGCGCTGTCTGACTATACCGCGCTGGGTGGCCAACTGACGGTGTTCGCCGTTCCTGACTGATCCGCCTTTCCTGAAAGGCATAGGCGCCGCCCCCTTACCGGGGCGGCGTTTTTCATGGGCGCACTCGGTCTGCACCCGAGATCGTGACCGAAAGCCAAACTAAAGGTTGATGCCGCACCGGGTGACAGCACCTGCGTGGCAGACTAGCTTGAGGATTGTAAAACTCTTTGGGAGGAGAGCGAGAATGACCTTGAAGGCACAGATGCTGGCGATGGCCGTTGCGGGGGCCGGTG
>JANNNF010000440.1:0-1880 GCA_031398405.1 Rhodobacterales bacterium
GCTCAGCGGGTCCGTCACCCGGCCCATCGGACGTTTGCGCAAACTCGCGTCGCCAGTGAACGTGGCAGTCATCGGCGTCGTCGCCATGCAGCCCATGATCAGCCGCACGCCGGTTCCCGAGTTGCCACAATCGATCACATCCGCAGGCTCGGCAAAGCCGCCCACCCCCACGCCATGCACCGACCAGACCCCGGCCCCGTGCTGTGTCACGTTCGCCCCGAATGCCTGCATCGCGCGGGCGGTGTCGAGCACGTCTTGGCCCTCCAGCAACCCGGTGATTTTCGTCTCGCCCACCGCCATTGCGCCAAAGATCAGCGCGCGGTGGCTGATGGATTTATCCCCCGGCACCAAGGCAGTGCCCCGCAAAGGCCCTGATTTGGCAGAGGTCATCGGCTGGGCTTCGGCATGGGCTGACATCAGTTTCTCCTCGGCTTTGTCGCCCGCGTGATAGCGCACCTGTCGCAACGGGTCCATGGGGGGTTGAAGGGGCGAAAATCTGCTGCACATGCTGTATCATGGCAAACAGATATTACAGCGGCCGCGTCACCGACCACTTTGACGGCACAGCGTTTTTCAACCCGGATGGCATCGCCCCGGGGGGGTTGCGCGATTTGATGAAGTGGCAATTTGGCGGCGGAAGGGCGCGCTGGCCGACATCCGTGCCGCCCGCAGCCATTGCCAAACCCGCTGCCCGGGTTGATGACCTGACCATCACCATGGTCGGCCATGCCACCTTGCTCATCCAGACGGCGGGGATCAACCTGTTGACTGATCCGGTCTGGTCAGACCGCGCCTCCCCCCTGCACTGGTTAGGGCCAAAGCGCGTCACATCCCCCGGCATTGCCTTTGCTGACCTGCCGCCGATTGATGCGGTGTTGCTCAGCCACAATCACTATGACCATCTGGATCTTGCCACCCTTGCCCGTCTGAAAGTGCATGACCCGCTGGTGATCACGCCGCTGGGCAATGACACGTTGTTGGCAGGCACCGGGCTGCGGGTGGTGACGGGGGATTGGGGCGATACTCGGACTATCGGGCCATTGTCCGTGCAGTTTGAACCCTGCCACCACTGGTCCGCCCGTGCGGCGGGCGACCGGTGCCATGCGCTGTGGGCGGCGTTTGTGATTGTGGGGCCTGCAGGGCGCATCTTGCACATCGGCGATACCGGGTTTGACAAGGGCCGCCCCTACCGCGATTTGCCTGCGCGGCATGGCCCGATCCGTGCCGCTATCCTGCCCGTTGGGGCCTATGAGCCGCGTTGGTTCATGCAGGGCCAGCATCAGAACCCGGCCGAAGCGGTGGAGGGGTTTGTGCTGTCAGGGGCCGCCCATGCCATCGGCCACCATTGGGGCACGTTTCAGTTGACCGATGAGCCGCGCGAGGCCCCACTGCAGGCGCTGGCGGCAGCATTGGCGACACAAGGCGTGGTGCCCGATCGGTTCCGGGCACTAGCGGCGGGTGAGGTGTGGACCGCACCCTGACGCTTGGCCGCGATTTTTCGACGAGAATCGCCCAAGAAGTTTCACAAACCCGGCTAGGTCCGCCGATATGTCACATAATGCGGTGGCCGCCCCTCGCGCAGGGCCTTTTGTTCATAGCGGGTGGACAGCCAATCCTCCCACGGCACATCCCCCTGTGCGACCAAATCGAACCCGGCTTGCGGCACTTCCTCCAGCGTCTGCCGGACATAGTCGGGGATGTCGGTGGCGACGCGAAACTCTGCACCGGGCTGCATGACGCGGGCGAGTTGGGTGAGGTAGCCTTGGGTCACAAAGCGGCGGCGGTGGTGACGGGACTTTGGCCAAGGGTCGGGGTAGTTGAGGAAGGCCTTGGAAATACTGGCATCCGGCAGCACATCGAACAGATCGCGCACATCGCCG
>JANNNF010000500.1:0-1764 GCA_031398405.1 Rhodobacterales bacterium
ACCTGGCAGATCCGGCTGCGCCACCGCTTGGCCTGCCCCCACATCCCAACCCAGCCATGCAGCGGCTTCGGTGGCAAAACCCCCACGACGGGGCGCAAAATAGACGGAAAAACGTTTCATCTGGTCCATGGCGGGTGATTAGCGGGAGTTTGTCACACACATGTGACACGGCCCTGCCACTCCACCCCATAAGCCATGCCGACCGCAACACAGGACTGACAGAATGACCGAGATCATCCTCGCCAACGCCCTTCTGGTGCTGCCCAGTGAAACGCTCCGGGGCCAGGTGCGGCTTGTGGACGGCAAAATCGCAGACATTGCCGAGGGCAACACTGTTCCGCGGGGGGCAGTTGATTGCGCGGGCGATCTGGTGATGCCTGGCCTGATCGAGCTTCATACCGACAACCTTGAGCGCCACATCGAACCGCGCCCCAAGGTGAACTGGCCGCACGCCGCCGCCATCATCGCCCATGACGCCGAACTGGCCTCTGTCGGGATCACCACGGTATTCGATGCGTTGCGGGTGGGGTCTGTGGTGTCCAACGCCAAAGCCAACTACGGCGAATATGCCCGCGCGCTGGCGGACGAGATCCTGGGCTTGCGCGCGCAAGGTGCACTGCGTATCAGCCATTTTCTGCATCTGCGGGCCGAGGTCTGCTCCGAAACCCTGATCGAGGAGTTGGACAAGTTCGGCCCGTCTGACCGCATCGGCATCGTCAGCCTGATGGACCATACCCCCGGCGAACGGCAGTTCCGTGACATCAGCCAGTTACAGAAATACGTCTGCGGCAAGCACGGCATCTCGCCTGATGAATTTGAGGATCACATCGCCGGACAAAAGGCTCTCACCGCGAAAAACGGTGCGTCCCACGAGGCCGCCGCTGTTGCCGCCGCCCGCCGCTATGGCGCGGTTCTGGCCAGCCATGACGATACCGAAACTGCTCATGTCGCGCGCTCTGCCGAACACGGCGCACATTTTGCCGAATTTCCAACGACCGAAGCGGCCGCCCGCGCCTGCCACACCCATGGCATCAAGGTAATGATGGGCGCGCCAAACCTGATCCGGGGCGGCAGCCATTCCGGCAATGTCGCAGCGCAGGCCTTGGCCGAGGCTGATCTTTTGGACATCGTGTCTTCTGACTATGTGCCCTCGTCGCTTCTTTCGGCCGCATTGATGCTGGGCGATATCTGGGACGATCTCGCGCGCGGGGTGGCCACTGTCACCGCTGCGCCGGCCGCCGCCGCAGGGTTGCCAGACCGGGGCCATCTGACCGCTGGGGCCCGTGCCGATGTAATTCGCGTCACCCGCGTTAACGGTGCGGGGGCTGTGCGGGGCGTCTGGGTGCAAGGCAACCGCGTGGGATAGTCGACAGCTCTCAACTTTTCGCCCCGTCCAGCAATGCCATGATCATCGGTCCCGGGGAAAACCCGCCTAATGCGGCCTTCGCAGACAAGGCGGGCAAATAGCCGCGAGGCCAGAATTCCGACGCCGCGCTGATTTCTCCGTTGCTCGAGAGACTAACCGCGACTGCACCCGTTCAACCGGCAACGCGTTATGCCCGAACTGTTTTTTGTGCCCTACCGTCTGGCGTCTTGAAACAGGACGCCACTCTGCGAGATGATCAAAGCCGCGAAATCGCTGTGCGCCAAGCAAAACAGAGAGTTTCACAGGCCTGATCTTCAGAGTCTGAATCGGTCATGCAGCAAATGACGCTCGTGGTCTTCAAGTCTTGAGACAATCAAATGCACGGGATCCGCGTCAAC
>JANNNF010000548.1:0-7420 GCA_031398405.1 Rhodobacterales bacterium
ATAAGCCGAGGTCAGCCCCTTGGCGATGGTGATGAAATCAGGTTTCATACCGTAGTGGGTGGACCCGAACATGCTGCCAGTGCGGCCAAAGCCTGTGACGACTTCATCGGCAATCAGCAGAATGTCGTGGCGGTTCAGCACCTCTTGCACCCGAGACCAGTATCCTGCGGGCGGCGGCACAAGGCCGCCGGTGCCCATGGCAGGTTCGCCAATAAAGGCGGCGATGGTGTCTGGCCCTTCGACCTCGATCATCGCCTCCAACCGGGCGATCAGATGGTCAAGGAATTCAGCCTCGGTCTGGCCCGCATCCTCACGCCGCAGGTAGTGGGGCGTGTCAGTGTGCAAAAACCCGTCCAGCGGCAAATGGAACCGCGCGTGATAGGCCTTCAGGCCGGTCATAGACCCCGACACGAGGCCAGAGCCGTGATAGGCCCGCCAACGGCTGATGATCTTGCGCTTTTCAGGCTTGCCGCGCAAGATGTTGTAATGCCACGCCAATTTCACGTTGGTTTCATTTGCATCCGACCCCGACAGGCCGAAATACACCCGCGCCATATGGTCGGGGGCACGGTCCATGATCATTTTGGCCAGCGTGATCGCAGGTTCATTCCCTTGCCCCGCGAAGGAATGGAAGAACGCGAGCTTCTGCGCCTGTTCGGCAATCGCCTCGGCAATCTCGGTGCGACCGTAGCCTGCGTTGACGCAATACAGCGCAGCAAAGGCATCCAGAAACGTATTTCCATCGCGGTCGGTGATATGAACCCCCGACCCACCCGTCATAATCCGCCCCGGCACATCGCCGCGCGCGTGGTTGGCAGTGTGGGTGGTGGGGTGCAGCAGGTTTTCCCGGTCCCACTGGGCCAGAAGGTCATTGGTCAGGGTCATATAAAGCTCTCCAGCCGGGTGTTGCTGATGAATTCGGGGACCGAGGCCTGGTTGGGCAAGCCAAGGATGAAGGCCACCATCGAGGCCACGGTTTCGGGCGTCAGCCGGTCGGCCTTGGGGGTGACGCCGGGCAAGTTGGCGATCAGGTCAGTGTCGATGGCACCGGGGCACAAGGCGGTGGCACGCACGCCGTCGTCCCACCCGGCAAAGCGCACCGCTTGGGTCATGGCCAGCAGTGCATGTTTTGTCATCGCATACCCAACCGAGGTGCCACCGCGAAACCGTTTGGCATCGGTTGAGGCGATGTTGACAACGCGGCCTTGGCCTGACGCTTTCAGATGCGGCAGAGCGGCGCGGATCAGGCGGAACGGGGCCTTGACGTTCACGGCCCACAGGTCATCGAGGTCCTCTTCGGTGCCAACGGTGAAATCCACCATGCGCAGGATGCCCGCATTGTTCACCAACGCATCAAGTCGGCCATAATGAGCGATGGTGGAATTCACCCACGCTTGGGCGCTGTCGGGCTTGGTCGCATCAAAGGGCGCAGTGAACACGGTTTCCGACGCAGCAACCTGCGCAGTATCGCGCAGGCCAAGCGACAGATGCCACCCATCTGCCGTCAGTTTGGCCGCAATCGCCGCGCCAAGCCCGCGACCTGCGCCCGAGATCATTGCGACCTTCATCAGAACAGCCCCTGATAGACGCCGCCATCATTGACGATGTTCTGCGCTGACATGAATCCCGCCTGTGCAGAACACAGATAGGCAATCAGGTCGCCACATTCGGCAGGGTCAGCAAAGCGGCCAGCGGGGCAGCCTTTGATCCGGTCCTCTACCATGGCCTCATAGGTGGTGTTCAGACGCGCTGCGTGGCCGTGCAGGTTAGTGCGCAGGGCGTCGGTGTCGAACAGGCCGGGGCAGACGGTGTTAATGGTCACGTTATGCGGCATCAATTCGCGCGACATCGCGGCCACGGCACCCGACAGCGCCAGACGGGCCGCGTGGGTATGGGCAAAGCCCACTTGTGGGAACTTGATGAAGCTGACCGACATATTGACGATCCGCCCAAAGCGCCGGGCCTGCATACCGGGGGCGACGGCGGTGATCATCTCGATCGAGGACATGAAATGCACCTCCATCCAGTGCCGCCAATCCTCGGCGGTGATCTTGGCATAAGGCGTGGGCACCTGGCGCACACCGGGGTTGTTCACCAGAATATCCACATCGCCCGCAGCGGCCAGCAACGCGGCGCGGCCTTCGGCTGTATTGAAATCAGCGGCGACGGCGGTGACGGGCACGCCAAACTCGGCACGAATGCCGTCTGCGGCCGCCTCCAACGGCTCAGCCGACCGTGCGTTGATGGTCAGCGCCACCCCTTCGCGAGCAAGTGAGCGGGCGGCGGCAAGTCCAAGACCCCGGCTCGCTGCGGTGACAATGGCCTTGCGGCCTTTTAATCCCAGATCCATCGGATTTCCTTTACGCAACTTTGGCGTGTGCGGGCATCAGACGGTCCAGACCCGCCTGCAAGCCCATCAGTGCAGGCCCAGACAAGGGGCGCAATGGCGGGCGCGGGATGCCGCCACCGGGCAGACCCAACATGTTCATCGCGGCCTTGGTGGCTGGATACAGCGTGCGGTCGCCGCTGGTGAAAAGGTCAGTCAGCGCGATGCCGGTTTGCTGCAAGGCCCATGCCTCGTCCATCCGGCCTGCTTTGGTGGCGTGCCACAAATCAAGGCACCCCTTGGCCCAGACGTTGGGGAAACAGTCGATCAGCCCGTCCGCCCCCGCCAAGGTAGCGGCCACCCCGTAAACCGAGGACGGGCCGCAGAACACCAGCAGACGGTCGCGCACTCGGTTCAGCGTCGCATGAAAGTTCGTCCAGTTCCCGCTGCTTTCCTTGATGCCGACGACGTTGTCCAGGCTGGCCAGTCTGTCGGCAATCGCCGGAGTGACCGCATTTCCGGCATTGCCGGGGATGTTATACAGCAAGATTGGCAGCACGGATTTTGCATCCACGGCCTCAAAATGCGCGATCACCTCTGCGTCGGTCAGATGGGCAAAGAACGGCGGCATCACCAGCACGCCATCAGCTCCTGCCTCTTTCGCGGCATGGATTTGCTCGATGACCTCCTCTTGCCGGATCGCCCCGGTGCCGATGATCGCGGGGCCACGGCCCTTGCAGGCCTGCACCGTCAGCGTGGCCAGACGGGCGCGTTCGGCAAAAGTCATTGCCCAAAACTCGCCGGTGCAGCCTGCCGCAATCATGCCGGTGGACCCTGCCTCAAACAGTCGCGCGATGTTTGCGACATAGCTTTCCTCGTCAATCGACAGATCAGCACGGAAGGGGGTGGTGATGGCCGGCATCGGGCCGGTCCAATTTACGGAATCACGGTTCAAGACAATTCTCCTGGTATCGCCTCAGAGGACGCTGTGCAGTTTTGTGGGTGCAGCACCCGTGGCGGGACGGTTCAGCCGCGCGCCCGTGGGGCCATCGCCAAAGTAATGTGCCTGATCGGCGTCAATGGTCAGCTTGATGCTGTCACCGGTGCGCCAGATCTGATGCGCAGGCGCGCGGCCTGTCAGGCGCAGGCTGTCACCCAGACGGACGACAACGATGTTTTCGTGGCCTGTCTGTTCCACCAGTTGCACGATGCCGTTCAACGGGCCCGCGCCAAGGGTGATGTGTTCGGGGCGCAGGCCAAGGCAGGCAGCGCCAGCCTTTGTATCGGGTGGCAGATTACCGGCAGGCAGGCTCAGGCTATCGGACTGAAACACCCAACGACCAGCCTCTTGCACCAACGCCCCATCCACAAGATTCATCGACGGTGTGCCAATAAACCCCGCGACAAAGCGGTTGGCAGGTTCGCGGTACACCTCTTGCGGTGGGGCGAATTGCTGCAACGCGCCGTTATACATGATGGCGATACGGTCGCTCATCGTCATGGCTTCCAACTGGTCATGCGTCACATACACCATTGTGCGACCAAGACGGGCATGCAGTTCGACCAGTTCGGCCCGCATATATCCCCGCAATTTGGCGTCGAGGTTTGACAACGGTTCATCCAGCAAGAATACCTTGGGGTCGCGCACCAACGCCCGGCCAAGCGCCACCCGCTGTTGCTGACCGCCTGACAGTTGCTTGGGCTTACGCTGCAACAAGGGGGTCAATTGCAGCATATCGGCGACGCGGGCCACCATCGGTCCTTGGTCCGCCTTTGCCACGCCCCGCTTTTTCAGCGGATAGGCGATGTTCTTTTCAACCGTCATATGCGGGTAAAGCGCATAAGACTGAAACACCATTGCAATGTCACGATCACCGGGAGGCAGGTCGTTGACCACCCGGCCGCCGATCCGGATTTCGCCGCTGGTGGGAAACTCCAGCCCTGCCAGCATCCGCAAAGTGGTGGTTTTGCCGCAACCGGACGGGCCGAGCAGCGACACAAATTCCCCTTGTTCAATCGACAGGTTCAGCCCCTCAAGCGCCGTGAAGGCGCCGAACGACTTGCGAACATTGGAAAAGACCACATCGGCCATGGATTACCCTTTCACGCCGCCGGCACCGAAGCCGCGGGTCAGATAGCTTTGCAGGAAGGCGAAAACCATGATCAACGGCACGCTCATCATTACCGACGCCGCCATCAGCAGCGACCATTCAATGTTGAACGATGAAATCAGCATGTTCATCACGCCAGTGGTCAATGGCCGCGTGTCATCAGAATTCACCAGCACCAGCGCATAGAGATACTCGTTCCACGACAGGATAAAGGTAAACAGCGCAGTAGAGATGATCCCGGGCAGCAGTTGCGGCAAGATGATGTCGCGGAACGCCCCCATTCGGGTGGCGCCGTCCACCAAGGCTGCCGATTCCAGATCCTCGGGGATGCCCGCCATGAAAGACCGCAGCAACCACAACGCATAGGGCAGCGCGAAGGTGGTGTAGGCAATCACAAGGCTGAAGATGGTGTTTGACAGTCCAAGGCTGACCAACAGCAGATACAGCGGAATGATCAGCACAACTGACGGCAACAGGTAGGTGAACAGCACCAGAAAGGCGAGCGTTTCCCGGCCACGGAACTTGAACCGCACCAAGGCAAAAGCTCCCATCGTGGCGATGGACACCACGACAAGTGTGGTTGCCAGCGACAAGATCACCGAGTTCTTGAAATAGGTCAGGAAGTTGGTCTGCCACAGCAGCTTGGCATAGTGTTCAAAGGTAATGGTCTGCGGCAGGAAGGTCGGGGGCCGTGCGAACAGTTCCGATTGCGGCTTGATTGAAGTTACAACCATCCAGAACAGCGGAAACGCCACCACCAGCACAATGGCCCAAGCGAAAAGGTTCAATACGATGCGGCGGATCATCATACCGATTTCTCCCGCGTTTTGCGGATGTAGACGATCATGAACACCAGCATTATGGCCATCATCACCACGGCATAAGCCGAAGCCATGCCCATCTGGTTCATCTTGAACGCCTCTTTATAGACCATCAAGGGCAGCGTCTGGGTCGAGGTAACAGGGCCACCGCCGGTCAGCAGGAAGATCAAGTCGAATTCCTTGAAATCCCAGATCGCCCGCAGCATCACAATCACCACCAGCAAATCGCGCAGCTGCGGTAGAGTGACGTCAAAAAACCGCGCTATGGGGCCAGCCCCGTCGATCTTGGCGGCCTCATACAATTGTTCCGGAATGGATTGCAGCCGCGCCAGCACGGCGATCACCACGAAGGGAAAGTATTTCCATGCCCCCACCAAGATGACCGACACCATCGCGTTCGGCATCGACCCCAGATAGTCGATGGGCATATCAATCAGCCCTGCGCCCATCATCAGATGGTTCAGGATCCCGTACAGATCATTGAACAGCCATTTCCAAACCAGCACGGCCACGACCGTCGAGATGAAATAGGGAAACAGGATTAGGCTGCGCGCGAGGCTGCGGAACCAGATATTCTGGTGCAGAACCAGCGCCATGCCGACGCCAAAGATGATTTGCAGGCTTAAGGTGCCCACTGTCCAGATCAGGTTGTTCAGCAGAGATGACCAGAATTCCCCCTTGGCCAGCAACTCTTGATAGTTCGCCAGACCGACCCAGCCACCTTGCAGCGTGGGCGTGTAAATCTTGAACAGGCTCAGATAGATGGCGGAAATCAGCGGGTAGACGATGACGGCGCAGAACACCAATACGGTGGGCGCAATCAGCATCATGCCCAGTCGGGCGTATTTTCGTTCTAACAAAGTTTGGGGATTGGGCATTGGTCTTCCTCAGGCAACTTCGGGCGGCAGGGATGGCCTGCCGCCCGATAGTCCTGTCAGGCCTTCATGATGGCGTCTATCGCCTTTGCGGTTTCACCCAGCACCACATCGGCGCTTTCGCCGTTCAGCACGACGCGCTGCACCAGTTGCGCGATCAACCCTGAATCCACCACTTCGCCGCCCTTGTCGTTCGACTTGTGCGCTGCGGATTCGAACCCAAGGTTGAAACCGCCGGCCGCTGCCGACGACATCAGCTCCACCTCCGGGCCGTATTTCTTGATGATCGGGTTTTCCAGATACATCGGGTTGGTGCTGATCGACTTCAGCACCGGCAGCACGTGGCCGGGTGCGGCCAGCAACTGCTTGATGTAGCCCTCGGGGTTATACAGGAACGCCGCGAACTTTTTGGCCGCGTCCTTGTTTTTCGACTGTGCCGGAATAAACACCGACGGGAAGTCGTTGAACGTCCACGGTGCGATCTCCTTGGTCATGCGCGGGTAGGTCACGCAGGTGACAGAATCCGCGATGCTGGGATTTTGCTCGTTCACGTTGGCCAGCACGCGGCCTGCATAAATGCCTGTCGCCGTGGCCCCGCTGACAAAGGCGGTCAGGCTTTCACCCCAGCTATAGTTGGTGGCCCCCGGTGGGCAGAATTCCTTCATCGAAGCATAGAATTCCAGCGCGTTGCGGGTGGCCTCGCTGTCGATATCCACCGCCAGATCGGGGGTGAACACTTGACCCCCGGCCTGATGAATAAAGCCGATAAAGATCAGCGAAGTCATGGAGTTTTGACCATACGGCAGCGGTGCGCCATATACACCGCCTGTCTGCATCGCCGACGCGGCGCTACGCAACTCATCCCACGTCTCGGGTGCTTTATCGACGCCCGCCGCCGCCATCAGGTCTTTGCGCAACCACAGCATGTTGGCCGCAGAGTTACCGATGCCGGTGCCAAAGAACTTGCCATCCGCCGCCTTGAACACGTCATTGGCACCCGGATAGTAGTCATCCGCCCCAATCGCCGCGATCACATCATCAAAAGGCTCGACCAGGCCGTTGGAATAATAGCTGGCAACCGCGAAGGATGGCAGGTGGGTGACGATATCAGGCACTTCACCCGAGGAGAAAGCGGCAGCCAGTTGCGGCGCGTAGCCTTCGTCAGACGTGGTTTCAAACGCGATCTTGATGCCGGGGTTCAGCGCCTCAAACTGGGCGATCTGGAACATATAGGCTTCGACCTGCGCCGGGGCACCTTGCGGCGACCACCACCGCAGGGTCACGTCC
>JANNNF010000039.1:0-5021 GCA_031398405.1 Rhodobacterales bacterium
GGTTCTTGAACCCGCGCAGGGTATTCGGCAGATTTGATCGGGTTTTTGCCAGATTAATCGCAAAATTTTTGACCCAGCATTGAGCCAAGCGGCTTCCGCGCGCCCAGTGTGGCCATTTCTGGCAGCAGACGTGGCACCTGAGCCGCCAGATCATCGTCGGGCGCAGTCTTGTCGTGAAGTTGCACCCATGACACTCCACCCCGCGCCGCCGCGCGCGCCAGTTCGGCCACGGGCAGGGGGGCGTCAGGGTCGGTGATCACATAAATCGGCCTCCTCATGCGCGGCTGACCTTTGCGCAGGCGGTCACATCCTGTGGCGTCAAGGTGCAAAGTGCGTCTAGAAACGCGACCTGAAAACTGCCACTTCCTACGCCAGCATGATCTGGTGCAGGTTCAAAGGGTGCTTCTTAGCCCGGATCCCCGGACGCGCCTGTCGCGGGTACAAGAAACGCCGATTTCAGACCCGATTAATGCAATTGTGCCCGTTCCACTACCGCAACCCGGACATCGGTTCGTTGCCCAAAAGGACGATCCCGTGGGGAAACTGTGTCTCATGTTCACCTGTTGCAAACACACGCCACGCCCTCAAGACCGGGACGGATTACGCCCGTCCCCATGGCGCAGAGCATCTGGGATTGGTCGCAATTCAGTCGTGCCATGTCGGGGCAACAAAGGCGCGTGCTGCAGCACAGAGGTAGTCTTCAAAGCATGTCGGCAATCGGTCGTTCGACGTTTTCGGGCATCTTGCAGAATAAGGGCGCACCACCTTGAACACGACCTTCCATGCCTCGGTTATCGTGCTGGTCACTGGCGTTTTTTGGGGCATTTACTGGGTCCCTGTGCGCGCAATTGCCGATCTTGGGCTGGATGGCGCATGGGGCACCGGTGCGATCACGTTGGCGGCGATGTTGTTCCTGCTGCCGTTCGTTGCGGGAAAGACCCATGTGTTTCGGGATACCGGGTTTGTCGGCGTGGTGTCGATTGCGCTGGGTGGTGCCGCCTTTGCGCTGTGTTCCATCGGGTTTCTTTACGGCAAAGTGGCGCTTGTTGTCCTCTTATGGTTCTTCAGCCCGGTCTGGAGCGTGCTGATCGCAAAAATTCATCCTGCGCTGGAATGTTCCCCCGTTGCGGCTGGTGGCAATCGGTGTTGGGCTTGTTGGACTATTCATCATGCTGGGTGGGGAAGGTGGTCTGCCGGTGCCGCGCAGTTTGGGTGAATGGATGGCCTTTGTCGGTGGGCTGGTCTGGGCGGGTGCCACCGCAGGCATGCGTCTGCAATCCCGCGTGCCGCCGCTGCCTGCGGCGTTCTTGTTCGCCCTTGGGGCGACGCTGTCATCCTTTGCTTTTGCCCCGTTTCTTGAGCCACTGCCCTCAATTGCCGCTGCTGACGTGGCCCGCATCGGGCTGACGGTCCTTGCCACGGGCGGTCTATGGTGGGGGCTGTCGATTGCCGCCTTGATGTGGGCAACCCTTCGGCTTGACCCAGCACGGGTTGGCATTCTGCTGATGACCGAGGTGATTTTCGGTGCCGTGACCGCTGCGATCTTTGCCGGGGAAACTCTGTCTTCCAGCGAGATGATCGGTGGCGGGTTGGTTATTCTGTGCGGACTGCTGGAGGTCTGGCCGACAAATGCGGAAGGTCTAAAATCCCAGCCGCCTAAGGCCGTATCGCCGCGTGGCTGAAGCCACCATTGGCTCTCTGAAGAATGGGTGGGCTCGTGCCTCCCATTCCCGTTGGTCGGCTTTCCTCGGGTGATTGTGCTGCAGATGCGGCGTCTGGTGCGATCGGTTCAGAGCGCTGCTTGTCGCGGCGCGGCCTGCGGGCTAGGTCCGAACCAAGCAGAAGGGGAGCAGTATCGTGCAGCGTTGGGGTAACATTTTGATCGGTGTGCTGGCGCTTGGGATCATTGCGCTGTCAGTGCTCATGCTGGAGCGGGGGCGGGCAGGGCTCGTGATCACCGATCTGGCGGTGGGGACAACGCCTGCGACGCTCTATCACCAGCCGGGGTCGGCAGGGCCGCTGGTGGTGGTGGCGCATGGTTTTGCCGGATCACGGCAGTTGATGCTGGCTTATTCCCTGACGCTGGCGCAGTCGGGGTATTCGGTTCTGTCGTTCGATTTCGAAGGGCATGGCCGCAATCCGGTACCGATGTCCGGGGATGTGGGCGCAATAGAAGGCACCACGCGGCGGCTGGTGGACGAAACGCTGCGGGTGCTGGCCGCAGGGCGGGCCTTGCCTGAGGTAGGGCAGGGGGTGGCGCTCTTGGGGCATTCAATGGCGACGGACATCATCGCAAGGGCGGCGATAGCCGATGGCGCGGTGGATGCAGTGGTTGGCATCTCGATGTTTTCTCAGGCGGTAACGGCCGAGCTGCCGTCGCGGCTTCTGGTAATCTCTGGCCAGTGGGAGGGGATGTTGCGGGCGGCGGCGCTAACGATGGCACGGCTGGTCGATCCTGCAGCGGTCGAGGGGGCAACGGTGACCGCCGGGGATGTGACGCGCCGGGTGGTCGTGGCACCCGGCGTCGAACATGTGGGCGTGCTTTACAGCGGGACTGGATTGCGAGAGGCGCGCAACTGGCTTGATGCAGCCTTCGGGCGGGAAAGCACGGGGCCGGTGGGGCAGCCAGGGCTATGGATACTCTTGCTGCTGGCGGGGATTGTGGTGCTGTTCCGGCCCTTAGCTGGGTTGTTGCCGGTGGGCCCGGCGCGCCCGGTTGTCCCGGCGCGGCGGTTCTGGGCCGCCGTGCTGCTGCCTGCGGTGGTGGTGCCCTTGGTGGCCGTGTTCGTCTATCGGCCGTTTTTGCCTGTGCTGGTGGCTGATTACCTGATGATCCATCTGGCGCTGTATGGCGCGGTACAACTGGCCATCCTGCGGGTCTGGCCGTTACCGCGGGTGGTCTGGGTCGCAGCGTTGGCGCTGGTGGTCTGGGGGCTGGCAGTGTTCGGCCTCGCCATCGACCGGTACGCGGCGTCGTTTGTGCCGACGGTGCAGCGGCTGGGGATCATTGCGGCGCTTATGGTGGGAACGGTCCCGTTCATGCTGGCCGATAGCCTTGTGGCGGTCGGCGGCTGGCGGCGGCTGATTGCGAGGTTGATGTTTGTGGCGTCACTGGCAGCGGCGGCGTTCATGGACCTAGAGCGGCTGCTGTTCGTGCTGATCATCCTGCCGGTAATTGGTCTGTTCTTTCTTATCTTGGGGCCCCTGGGCCGCTGGGTGGCGCGCATCAGTGGTGTCGGGGCAGCGGGGCTGGGGCTGGGGATTATCCTTGCTTGGGCACTTGGGGTAAGTTTTCCGCTTTTTGTCGCGGACTAAGAGCGCGGGTACACAATCTGCCATATCGTATTGGGTGGTTACGCAACCTTCGGGTGAATGTCATGCGAAACGAAATGCGGATCCATCCCTTTGCACGACGGTTTTTCATACGGTCACCCTATCGGCAGTGTGTGCGAACACATCCGATTGCGGTGCCAAAAGATTCCTCTCAGTCACTGGTGACACGGCTTGCAACGGGCGGCGCTCTATACCGAGCTTTTGCCCCGCCACGACAGCGACTGCTGGTTCAACACGTTCAGGTCGGTCTTTTCTGCGATGATCTGATCGCAAAGCTGCACAGCCTTGGCCGCCTGCGCTTGGCTAAGGTGCCTGTACGCTGGGCGCGCGATGTGGTCGTACCATACCCCGCCACAAATTGCGTCGAGCACGATCCGCTGAAAGCAGTGATCGTTTCGAACCGGCCAGTGGCGTTTGCTGGTTTGCGCGAGTGAGGGCATGACCGTGCGCGTCAGATGCAGATACTGCTCGACGAGGGTGGGGAGGGTGGTTTGCGGCAAATCGAAACTGCGCTGCATCTTTTCTTCCGGTGGTGGGGTGGGCTTGGGCCAACTGGGTATACTTTGCAGAACCAGTTCCGCTTAGAGCCAAATGTCATTGACCACAAAGACGGAACACGACCTTACGACCGCACTCAAGATATGGCTTCATGGCCGTGAAATCCAATTGCTTCTCCAGCAGGCGTTCCACGGTGATTGACCTGCGTAACGCCAGTCCGGCACGCATAAAGGCCGATGTCTCATGCTGCGTGAGCGGCCCCAGCAGCACGGGGAGCTTGACTTGTGCCGCGGCAAAGACACTTCCAGGCTTATGAAATTCGAAATATTTGACCCTGCAACACTTGGCGAAATCATCGAGATGGCGCTTAGCGATCATGCCGGCTTCGACCAGATCCGCACTCTGCATGGGCTCGGTCCAGATAAAGTTAAAGCACTGATGCGACAAAACCTGAAATCCGGCAGCTACCGCGCGTGGCGCAGACGCGTGCGACAGTTCGCCGACAGGCGCGAGGTTTACAAATGAAGACTGACCCCCACCCCTGGGCCTGCGATCTGTCGCAGTTGTATTCCGAAGTCTGGGCCCGCCTGACCCGCGGGGTTCATGACCGGCATGCCCCGGCCCGGCACCCGACACTGGCGACTGTCAGTCCGGAAGGTAGGCCGCAGGCCCGAACGGTCGTCCTGCGCGCGGCCGACAAGGCGGCGGGCACGCTGGATATTCATACCGATCTGCGGTCAGCCAAGGTCAGGGATTTGCGCGACACACCTTTTGCCGCCCTTCATGCCTGGGACACTTCGGCCCATCTGCAATTACGGCTGGAGGCTTACGTCACACTTCTGACCGGTGCTGATGTGGCCACGATCTGGGAAGGTGTGCCGTTAGTGTCGCGACTGTCCTACGGCAGCACTCCGGCACCGGGGCAGCCCATCGCACAGGCGCTGGATTACACCAAAGCCGCCGACCAGGCGTCCTTTGTCATCTTGCGGCTTCGGGTAGAAACAGTCGAGGCCCTGCATCTTGGCCCAAACCATCGCCGCGCCCGGTTTGATCGGCACAACGATTGGAAAGGGGCATGGCTGGCACCCTGTCATCCGCAACGCGTGCCCGTCTGGCGCGAGCAGTGATTTTCCATGAGGACGGAAAGGATCAGGCCACGGAGCCGCGCAGCACGGCCATCCCATCAGCAT
>JANNNF010000455.1:0-2831 GCA_031398405.1 Rhodobacterales bacterium
CGCCCAGTAGCGCAGCGCACTGCCAAACGACACCGGCTCCTGCTCCACGGGTTCTACTCCATTCCTGGTGTGCTGCTCCGCAGTCATTATACTGGCACCGGCAGGCGAATAGCAGTTGGCGGAAGTTTCTCTGGTTTCAAACGGGCTTTTCAAAAGTGATACTCGGTGGTACGCTATGCACGCAATAGCGTTGTGGAGAGTGACATGCACAGCAAGTGGAATGATCAGGCGGCGGCGCAACAGCCAGATGAACTCGCAGTACGCGTTTATAGCTCACGGCTGTTGGGTGGCGACCCAGCCCTGGTACTGCATGGTGGTGGCAATACCTCACTAAAGCTAACGGAGCGCGATATTTTTGGCGATCCGATCGATCTCCTGTATGCCCCACCCCCTGCGCCCGTCGCCACCGCTTGGCACATTGCCGAAAATGGCGCGACCAAGGGGCCGTTTGGCGATGCTGACCTTTCGCGCATGGTGGCCGCTGGAGGTTTGACGCGCAGCACTTTGGTCTGGACGGCAGGTCAAGACGGCTGGAAACCGGCGGGCGACACCGCCCTAGCCGCGATTTTTGCCATGGTCCCGCCACCGCCCCCGACCCTGTGATTTTTGGCCTTTGATACAAAGAGCAAACCGATGCCTGTCACGGAAAACCGCTGGCCTTGTGTGAATTGCGGGGCCGATCTGCGCTATTCCCCCGGCCAGACCGAACTTACCTGCGAAAACTGTGGCACGGTGCAGAAGATCACTGCCGCCACCAAGCAGGGCAAAACCCGCGCTTTGGGCGAGCTAAGCCTTGCGCGCGGGCTGCGCGATGATCTGCCGGGCGCTGCAATGGAAGACGTGCGCAGCACGTCCTGCCCGTCCTGCGGGGCGGTTGTCGAGTTTACCGGGGCCAGCCACGCCACCGAATGTCCGTTCTGTGCAACGCCTGTTGTTATTGATACCGGAACAAGGCGGGCGATCAAACCGCAAGCCGTGGTCCCCTTCATGTTCACCGAAAGCCAGGCCCGGTCCAGCATGGTCAAGTGGATGGGGGGTTTGTGGTTCGCGCCGTCTGCCTTGCTGGAATACGCCAGGAAGGGCCGCGCGCTGAACGGAATTTATGTGCCCTTCTGGACTTACGATGCCGCCACGCAAAGCAGTTATTCCGGCCAGCGGGGCGAGCATTATTATGAAACCCGCACTGTCAATGTCACGGTCAACGGCAAGACCGAGCACCGGCAGGAACAGGTGCAGAAAACCCGCTGGTATTCGGCATCGGGCCGCGTTGCGCGTGATTTTGACGATGTGCTGGTAATGGCCTCGGCCAGCTTGCCACAACGGTTGGGCAATGATCTGACCCCATGGGATCTGGGGTCCTTGGTGCCCTATACCCCTGATTATCTGGCTGGGTTTCAGGCCGAAGGCTATACCGTGACGCTCGCCGAAGGCCATGCCACGGCGCGAACGATCATGGCTAGCACGATCAACCAAGACGTGCGCCGCGATATCGGTGGCGACGATCAACGCATCAACAACGTTGACACCGATTTTGAGGATGAAACTTTCAAGCACATCTTGCTGCCGGTCTGGATGGCTGCTTACAAATATAATGGCAAAAGCTATCGCTTTTTGGTCAACGGCCAAACGGGCGAGGTGCAGGGGGAACGTCCCTATTCGATCTGGAAAATCACCTTTGCGGTGCTGCTGGCTCTGATCCTGATTGGCGGTGCGCTGTATCTGTCAGACCCCGAGGCTTTGGGTCTGCCTCGACCCAACTGGTTGAACTGAAGCCCGCTTGACTCCCCGGCCCGCCCATCCGATAGCGGCGTCACTCAACCAAAGGCCCGCTCCATGCTGACCCGCGTCCTTGACCATGCCCACATTGCTGAACTGCCGAACCCCTATTTTGGCAAGGTCCGCGATTGTTATGACCTGCCCCCCACACCCAATGCGCCGGAAGGTCGGCGGATACTGATCTCATCCGACCGGATTTCGGCGTTCGACATCATTCTGGCGGCGATTCCGTTCAAGGGCCAAGTGCTGACCCAAGTTGCGCGGTTCTGGTTTGACCAGACCGCCGATATCTGCCCCAACCATGTGCTGTCCTACCCCGACCCCAATGTGGTGATCGGCAAACGGCTGACCATTCTGCCGGTTGAAATCGTCGTGCGGGGCTATTTGGCGGGGTCAACGTCCACCTCGATCTTGACGCAATACAAGGCCGGCGCGCGCCAGATGTACGGCCACCACCTGCCTGACGGGTTGCGCGACAATCAGATGCTGCCGACCCCCATCATCACCCCTACGTCAAAGGCGATGGACGGCGCGCATGACGAACCGCTGACGGCGGAAGACATTCTGGCCCAAGGTCTGCTGACGGCCGCGCAATGGGATGAAGTGTCAGAGAAAGCCTTGGCGTTGTTCGCGCGCGGGCAGGCGGTGGCAGCGAAACGCGGGCTGCTTTTGGTCGACACCAAATACGAATTCGGCGTCGATGCCGCAGGCAACATCTTGCTGGCCGATGAGATTCATACCCCCGACAGCAGCCGCTACTGGCAGGCCGACGGCTACAGCCACGCCTTCGAAAACAGCACTCGCCCGCCGAGCTTCGACAAGGATGTGATTCGGGCCTGGGTAGTCGCGCGCTGTGATCCCTACATCGATCCCGTGCCCGAGATCCCCGCCGACATGATAGAGGCAACAGCCCGCACCTACATCGCGGCCTATGAGGCCATCACTGGCGAGGTTTTCGTGCCCGATACCACGGAAGATACCCCGCTGGACCGGGTTCGCCGCAATCTGGCACAGTTCTTTACGGCCTGACGCCGCACTGTTTGCGCTAACAGCGC
>JANNNF010000072.1:0-7183 GCA_031398405.1 Rhodobacterales bacterium
TTTGATGAGGGTTTTGATTGGTGTCAATTTCTGGCTCCTCGCTGGAAATGCACGACCAGCATAAGTCGGGTGACCACAAATCCCGCAGGAATTTTTGCTGGGCTTAGAGGGCTTCACGCATTTGTTATCAGAGCGAGGGCGGGAATTGGGGACGTAAAGACGCTGCAGAATATCCGCAAAAAACGCGTAGAGGATTGGTAAACACACGCGTGAGACAGCGTTTCGGCCCACTCGCCCCGGTCGTCCCGCCCAGTCCTCCCCCGCGCAGGGGGGAGGGAGCGGCGTGTTTTGTCGTGTCGTGGGGGCTACTTGCGCAGCACACCGCCGGTGGCCTTTCCGACCTTTTCGACAATCTTTGCCGACACTGATTCAATCTCGGCTTCGGTCAGGGTCTTGTCTTGTGGTTGTAGGCGGACGGTCAGGCCAATGGACTTTTTACCGACGCCCATCTGCGCCTCAGCCTTTTCGCCGGTGAATTGGTCGAACACGCGGACCGATTCAATCAACACTTTATCCACCCCGACGGCGGCGTTCACCGCGGTCAGGGTTTCCACCCCTTTGTCCACCACAAAGGCGAAGTCCCTTTCTACCGCCTGAAGGTCAGACAGCGCGAGGGCGGGCCGGGTGGGGGTCTTTACCTTGGGCAGCGGCACGTTGGCGATCAGCACAGTGAAGGCCACGGCGGGGCCTTTGACATCCATCGCGGCCAGCACACGGGGATGCACCTCGCCGAAGGTTGCCATGACGTTCGGGCCAAGACCGATCACGCCCGACCGCCCCGGATGCCACCATGAGGGCACCTTGCGGGTGATCTGCACGCGGCTTGGCGCACCGATGGCGGCAAGCACCGCCTCGGCATCGGATTTGGCGTCGAACACATCGACCGTGCGGCGTGGGGCATGGGGATCGCGGGGGGCGGTGTGGCCGATCAGCAGACCAGTCGCTTGCAGGTGCTGATCACCGGGTTCGCCACCGTGGAAAACCGGGCCAACCTCAAACAGCGCCATGTCGGCAAAACCGCGCGCCTGATTGCGCGCGGCGGCGCGCAGCAGGCCCGGCAAGAGGTCCGGGCGCAGGTGCGACATCTCGGACGAGATCGGGTTATCGACGCGCACAGCATCCAAGCCCCCGCCGAACACGGTGGCGGCGGCTTGGTCGATGAAGCTGTAAGTGACACATTCGTTGTAGCCCAAAGCCGCGATCGTGCGGCGGGCGCTGCGTTCGCGGGTTTGCAGTGGCGTCAGGATGGGGCGCGGCACACCAGGTAGGGCGCGGGGCAGGGGGGTGCCTTGCAGGCGCGACAGGCTGGCGATGCGGGCAACTTCTTCGACCAGATCAGCCTCGCCCAGCACATCGGGGCGCCATGTGGGCGGGGTGGCCATATCGCCGTCAAGACTGAAGCCAAGCGCCGCCAGCGTGGCGCGCTGATCAGCCTCGGGGATATCCATGCCGACCAAGGAGACCACGCGGGCGGTATCCAGACGGTAGGCGCGAGTGACGTTCAACGGTGCGCCGTCCTGCGCGACATCGGACGCCTCACCACCGCACAGGTCCAGCACCATCCGGGTCGCAAGGTCCAGTCCGGCCAATGTGAAGGCCGGATCGACGCCGCGTTCAAAGCGGTAGCGGGCATCGGAGTTGATCTTGAGAGCGCGGCCCGTGGTGGCCACGGTGATCGGGTCCCACCATGCGGATTCGAGGAACACATCTGTGGTATCGGGCGAACAGCCCGAGGCCTCACCGCCCATCACGCCTGCGAGGGATTCAACGCCCTGATCATCTGAAATCACCATCATCCCCGCGCGCAAGGTGTAGGTCTTGCCATCGAGGGCTGCAAAGGATTCCCCCCCTTCGGCGGCATGAACACGCAAGGTGCCCTGCACCTTGGCCGCGTCAAAGACGTGAAGGGGGCGGTTCAGGCCGAAGGTAAAGTAGTTGGTGATATCTACCAAGGCAGAGATGGGCCGCAACCCGATGGCTTTCAGCCGAGCCTGCATCCACGCGGGCGATGGGCCATTGGTCACGCCCCTGATCAGACGGCCCGCAAAGTGGGGGCAGCCCTTGGTCTTCAATTCGGATGAAATTTCAACTTTGATCGGGCAGGGGAAGCCTTCGGACAGGGCCGGGTCGGCCATCGGTTTCAGGGTGCCGAGGCCGCGCGCGGCCAGATCACGGGCCACGCCGCGCACGCCTAGCGCATCGGGGCGGTTTGGGGTGATTTTTATGTGGATCATCGGATCGTTCAGACCGCGATAGTCGATGTAGCGCATACCCACGGGGGCTTTCTCTGGCAGCTCGATTATGCCGTCGTGGTCGTCCGACAGCATCAGCTCACGTTCCGAACACAGCATCCCGTTGGATTCGACGCCCCGGATGACGCCGGGTTTCAGATCAACCCCGGTGCCCGGCACATGAGTGCCCACGGGGGCAAAAACGCCGACAAGGCCGGTGCGGGCATTGGGGGCACCGCAGACAACCTGCACCTCTTGCATTGCGCCATTGGGGCCATCGGGCCATGTCGCCACACGGCACAGGCGCAAACGGTCGGCATTGGGGTGGGGCACGGCCTCAATCACGCGACAGATGCGAAAGGCACCAAGCGCCTTCTCGGGGTTCTCGACCCCTTCAACCTCTAGGCCAAGATCTGTCAGCGTATCACAGATGACCTCGACCGAGGCGGCTGTGTCCAGATGATCCCGTAGCCAGGACAGGGTGAATTTCATCGCGCGGGCCCCCAAGAAAACATACCCACGCCGTTTAGCGCAAAGCGGGATGAAGGGAAAGCACCCTGCATTGGCGCTGCCGACAGTGATGGTCCTAGGCGATTGAATCGCAACTGGATTCCCGTCTAAGTTGAGGTTTCCATTTATGAAACGGCTTGTCCCCGGATTGACTGTGCCATCGCCCTATTCTGCAGAAGTAAGTTCGCTATATGGGCAGAATGAACGATTGGCTCACCATTCCCAAAGACCGAAAGCGTTTGCCCGTTTTCAGGCTTTGCGTGATCATGGGGCTGACAGCGCTGATGTATCTGTTGGTTGCGCCCAAGGTGTTTGCCGCTATCGTGCTGAACATGTCTGTGTTCTGAAGCGGCTTTTCATTGCAGCCCCTTGATGCAAGCCGGACGCACCCGCTGCACCATGTTTCCCCCAAAACCCGCCGCCCCTTGTCGATCCTGCCCTTGCGCGCATTATTGCAACCAAACGTGAACCGGGCGCAATGATCCGGGATTTTGGGGTGACGAATGCGAGCGGTTATCGGGATTGGTTTGGTGGGCCTGTGTGGGCTGCTGGCCTGCACACCGGGTGGCGGGGGTGGCACAGGGCCTGCGCGTGAGTCGCAGATCCTTGGCGGTGCGCTGCGGATTAGCCCGCCCCAAGGCTATTGCATCGACCGGGCCGCCAGTCAGGATCATGACGACAGTGCCGTTGTTCTGATGGGACGTTGCACCAATGCTGTTCCGGTCGCTCCGGCGGTGATCAGCATGACAGTGGGCGAGGCTGGTACATCGGCAGTCCTGGCGGCAGGGGGGCAAGCGCTGGCCGATTACTTTGGTTCAGCCCCCGGGCGGGCGGCTGTGGCGCGGTCCGGGCGTGCAAATGACGTGCGGGTGCTAGAGGCCTTTGGCAAAGGGCCAACCGGGGGCGGCGCGTTCTTTTTGCATTTGGCCGATCGTGCGGTGGGCGATTACTGGCGCGCGGTCGTTGGGGTGCGGGGGCGGCTGGTGACAGTGTCCGTCACTCCACCCGAAAATCAACCCCTGGCCCCCGAAGCCGGGCGCGCGCTGCTGGAACAAGTGCTGGCGGTGCTGATCCGCGCCAATCCTGCGAAGCCCCCGCCTTAACGCAGGTGAAGTTTGTTGTTTGGTCACAGTGTGACGTCTGAATGTGATGGTGCGTTAAGGCTTTTCACGCAATATAGGAATCGTTTCCAGTCGCGCAACAATGTGCGGCACGAAACGACAAGACAAAGGACCCGCAGGGGCAAGATGGCAGGACGGATTGAGAGGCTTTTTGACCGGTTGCTGTTCCGCCGCGCCTTGTTGCGGTGGGGCCGTGTGGCTGAACAGGCGGCAGGGATGGATCTGGAAAACCTGCGCAGCTTTCGCGGCCGCGCGCGCCAGATGCGGCGTGAACTGGACCGGGTGATCCATCTTGCGGAACACCGGTTGGCGCTGCCCGTGATCGGGTCGAACGCCATTCGGCGCGTGATGGGCACCGATTGGGCTTGGCGGCCAGACCTGTGGCGCGGCCCTATTCCGGTGCCGGGGTTTTCCTCGGTGCCCGGCAAGGCCAGCATTTGCGACGGCACCACCTTGTTCCACGATTGCCGCCGCACAGAACTGACCGTCCGCCAGATCCGAAACACGCGTGAGGCGGATATCGCCCCGTTCGGCTATCGGATGGACGTGTTCAAGTTTGACGGATCTTTTTTGTCACTGGTGTTGGATTTGCCCGAAGATGTGGCGCGGGGGTTGCGGCTGAAACACTTGATCCGGCTGGATGTCATTGTAGAGATGGAGAAACCGCTGGAAATTTTCGCCCGGCTGAACATCAAGCATGGCCCGAACGTCGAACAGATCGTCCGCGAATTGCCGCTGAATGAAGAAGAGGTGATGGTGGAATTTGACCTCGCCTATACCAAGATCAACGAAAAGCGGGTCGAGCGGCTGTGGGTCGATCTGATCTTTGAGGGGCCGGAAATGAACCAGATCATCCTGCGCGACGTGACGGTCAGCCGTCGCCCGCGCGCCGATTTGTGAGGGCGCAATGACCGAGGCCAAACTGACCAAAACCCGTATTCGGGCGGGCGTCTGGGAAGGGGTACTGTCAAGTGTGACATCCGCCCCCAAGCTTGAGGTTCTCAACCTGGAACGCGCCCTGACAGGGGTAACGGTGCTGCCCGTCCCGGGCCGTGAAGGCGAGTATGCAGTCCGCATACCGATCCCGTCTGATGTGCTAAGCGAAGGGGTGCAGACTTTTTTGATCCGTGATGCCGCCACTGGCGACCGTCTGGCGCATTTCACCATGATCACTGGTGTGGCGATGGAAGATGATATCCGCGCAGAAATTGATTTATTGCGGGCGGAACTGGATATGCTGAAACGCGCGTTCCGCAGGCATTGTCTGGAAACAATGTAAGGGCAGTTTGCTGTGCCCTGCTGCCTCTGGCGGGGTTCTTCGACGCCAGGACAAAGGCTGGAGCCACCTACCCCCAGGTCGGATGAAATTTGCCCGCCGGCGAAGCGGTGAAAATATGGCACCCTGTGGCCGTCACGCCGACAGAATGTTCAAACTGCGCCGATAGCGATTTATCGCGGGTTACGGCGGTCCAGTCATCGGCCAGTACCTTGGTTTCCGGGCGGCCAAGGTTGACCATCGGCTCGATGGTAAAGAACATACCTTCTTCCAGCACCGCTCCGGTTCCCGAGCGCCCATAATGCAGCACATTGGGGGGCGAGTGAAACACTCGGCCAAGACCATGCCCGCAAAAATCGCGCACCACAGACATGCGGTTGGCCTCCACATAGGTCTGGATCGCGTGGCCGATATCGCCAAATGTATTGCCCGGTTTCACCGCCGCAATGCCGCGCATCAGGGCATCATGGGTGACGTCAATCAAGCGTTCGGCCTTGCGTGGCAACAGACCTGCCACATACATCCGCGAGGTATCGCCGAACCAGCCATCGACGATGACAGTGACGTCGATGTTCAGAATATCGCCGTCCATAAGGACCTTGGCTCCGGGAATCCCGTGGCAGACCACATGATTGACCGAGATGCACGACGCGTGCTTGTACCCTTTGTAGCCAATGGTCGCCGAAACCACACCATGACGCGCTACTTCGGCGGTGATGAATTCGTCCAGATCTGCAGTGGTCACACCGGGTTTGACCAGCGGTGCCACATCATCCAGAATCTTGGCGGCGATACCGCCTGCAACGGCCATGCCTGCAAAATCGCCATCCTCATAGATGCGAATACCGTCCCGGGTGATGCGTCCGCGTGTCTCGTCCAAGTCTGGCCTCCGATTTCGCCCATAAATAGGCGGGCACGCAGGGAATGGCCAGAGGTCGGGGCTTTGAAACGGAATTTGCGCGTTCTATACAAAGGCCAAGCAGCACAAAGGATGGTGAAATGGCGAACCCGACGGCGGCGATGCTGGTGATTGGCGATGAAATCCTGTCAGGGCGAACGCGCGATTCGAACATGCACTTTTTGGCCGGGGCGCTGACGGCGCGGGGAATCACGCTGTCTGAGGTACGGGTGGTGGCTGATGATCATGCAGCAATCGTGGCGGCGGTGCAGGCCTTGGCCGCGGGGTTTGACCATGTGTTCACCAGCGGTGGCATTGGCCCGACCCATGACGATATTACCGCTGACGCGATTGCAAATGCTTTGGGCTCCGCGATCACCCACCGTGCCGATGCGATGGAATTGCTCGCCGCGCATTATGACCGCGCAGGTCTGCCTTTTAACGAGGCCCGCCAGCGGATGGCGCGCATCCCGGATGGGGCGGTGCTGATTGACAACCCTGTGTCGACGGCGCCGGGGTTCAGTCTGGGCAATGTTCATGTGATGGCCGGCGTGCCGAAGATATTCGAGGCGATGGTCGCAAGCGTTTTGCCAACCTTGACCGGGGGGGCCCCTTTGCTAAGCCAGACCCTGCGAGTGAACCGCGGGGAAGGTGAGATTGCCGGGCCGTTTGGCGCGCTGGCGGCGGAATTTCCTGAATTATCGATGGGGTCGTATCCCTTCACCCAGAACGGCGCGCATGGCAGCAATCTGGTGATCCGGGGCACCGACGCGGGGCAGGTCGCCCAAGCCATGCTGCGGTTGGCTGCGTTGTTTCCATGACCCCGCAGGATTTGAGCCGCGTAATGGAGGCCACTTGGCCACCGTTGCGGACGTGGGAGGTCGGGCCGTTCACCCTGCGCGATGGGGCAGGGGGTGGCAAGCGGGTGTCGGCGGCATCGGTTTCGGGCGCGTGGAGCGTTGCTGATCTGGAGGCCGCCGAGGCCGCGATGTCGGACCCACTGTTTATGATCCGCGACGGGGACGAAGAACTTGATGCTGCACTGGAGGCGCGCGGCTACCGGGTTGTAGACCCGGTGCTGGCCTATGCCGCCCCTGTTGGAAAACTGGTGGCACCAGTGCCCGCGATGATCGCCTTTCCGCATTGG
>JANNNF010000081.1:0-2002 GCA_031398405.1 Rhodobacterales bacterium
CCGGCCCATGATCTTGGCCGCCCGCCCCGGCACATGGGCGGCCAGCCAGTCCTGAAACATGCCAGAAACCTCACGCGGCAAACGCAGGCTGATATAGCTGGCAGCCACCGCCCCTGCATCCTTCGCCGCGCTAAGAATGGCCTCAAGTTCGTGATCCGTCAGGCCCGGAATGACTGGGGCCACCATCACCCGCACCGGCACTCCTGCCGCAGCCAACCGCCGGATCACCGCAAGACGTCGGTCAGGGGCGGCAGCCCGTGGTTCCATCAGGCGCGACAAATCCGCGTCCAGCGTCGTAATCGAGATGCCCACCCGCGTCAGGCCCTGTGCGGCCAGCGGGGCTAGTACATCCAGATCGCGCTCCACCAGCGTGCCCTTGGTGGATATCGCCACAGGGTGGCGGTGCGCAGACAGCACCTCCAGCACTTCGCGCATCACTTTGTATTGGGCCTCCACCGGCTGATAGGGATCAGTATTGGTACCAATTGCAATTGGGGCGACAGCATAGGATTTCGCCCGCAATTCGCGGTCAAGCACCACACCAATCCCGGGACGGGCGATCAGTTTGGTTTCAAAATCCAACCCCGGCGACAGGTTAAGATAGGCGTGGCTGGGGCGCGCAAAACAATAGATGCAGCCATGCTCGCAGCCGCGATAGGGGTTGATCGACCTGTCAAACGGCAGGTCGGGTGACGTGTTGTAACTGATCGCAGACCGCGCCACTTCGACCCGAACCTCGGTGCGCATCAGGCGGTCGTCATGCGGAATATCCCAGCCATCATCAACGCTTTGCAGGCTGAGTGCCTCAAACCGTCCCGTCGCGTTGTCCTGCGCGCCGCGCGCCCGGGCGCGCTGCCCCGGCAGGATGCCATCCCTCTGTGTCATATGATCAATATGAAACATATCATGAACACATGCCAGTCCAATCTGCCGCAAATCCCCTTGCTGTCGGCTTTCATCCGGGGCATGTCGGAAACAAGGAAGTTTGGGCGTCGGTTTCGGCCCATGCACAGTTAAAATCTAGCCCTCAGGAGCGCCCCATGGCCGACGATGAAATCATCCTCTCAGAGCTTTCCGATGAAGAGCTGGTCCTGCAAATGCATGACGATCTCTACGACGGCCTGAAGGAAGAGATCGAGGATGGCGTCAACATCCTGCTGGAACGCGGCTGGACACCTTACGATGTGCTGACCAAGGCGCTGGTCGCCGGCATGACCATCGTGGGTGCCGACTTCCGCGACGGCATCCTGTTCGTGCCCGAAGTGCTGCTGGCGGCCAATGCGATGAAGGCCGGGATGTTCATCCTCAAGCCGCTGCTGGCGGAAACCGGTGCGCCGCGCATGGGCAAAATGGTAATCGGCACTGTGAAGGGCGACATTCACGACATCGGAAAAAACCTTGTGGCCATGATGATGGAAGGTGCCGGGTTCGAGGTGCTGGACTTGGGCATCAACAATTCGGTCGATAAATACATCGAGGCGCTGGAGCGCGAGCAGCCCGATATCCTTGGAATGTCGGCCCTGCTTACCACCACGATGCCCTATATGAAGGTCGTGATCGACACCCTGAAAGAAAAGGGAATGCGCGAGGATTACATTGTTCTGGTCGGAGGCGCGCCGCTGAACGAGGAATTTGGGCGGGCCATCGGGGCGGACGCTTATTGCCGTGATGCGGCCGTGGCGGTGGAAACTGCCAAGATGTATGTCGCGCGCAAACACAACCAACTGAACGCCTGATCCGTCACTGGTGCCGTTACACCCCGCGCAAACACACGGTTTGCGCGGGTTTTTCTTTGCGTGTCATCGGGATTTGCGCCACGCTGACCCACCAGTCCTTGCCCCAGAGAACGCCTTATGCCCGCCCTTGACGCCGCCACCCTGAACAGTCTGCGCGCCTCTCTTGCCGCTGCCCGCAGCAAACCCGACGCACAGCGCCTTGCTGCGCTTGCGGGGGTGATCGACGATCTGCTGACCGCGCTTGCCACCAATTCCGGCCCGATGAC
>JANNNF010000083.1:0-4271 GCA_031398405.1 Rhodobacterales bacterium
GACCTCGGTGGTAAAGCGCACGCAGCGCGTGCAGGAAATGCACCGCGTCATGTGGGTATCGACCAGCGGCCCCAGATCCAGATCCTCGATTGACCGCTTCGGCTCGCGGTAGCGGCTGAAATCAACGCCAAACGCCATCGCGTGATCCTGAAGATCGCACTCGCCGCCCTGATCGCAGATCGGGCAATCCAGCGGATGGTTGATCAGCAAAAACTCCATCACGCCTTCGCGGGCCTTTCTGACCATCGGGCTTTTGGTTTTCACCATCGGCGCTTCGCCATTAGGACCGGGCCGCAGATCGCGCACCTGCATGGCACAGCTTGCCACAGGCTTGGGTGGGCCGCCCACCACTTCGACCAGACACATCCGGCAATTGCCCGCAATGGTCAGCCGCTCGTGATAGCAAAAGCGTGGAATTTCCACCCCCGCCACTTCAGCCGCCTGAATGATGGTCATCGCGCCATCGACTTCAACCTCGATGCCGTCAAAACTGATTTTCTTGAGGTTGGTCATCATGTTAACTCACTCAATTCTTGTGTCCCGAAGGCCCGTTTTGCTGGCGACTGATCACTGCAACGAGACCAAATATCTCGAAATCCCCGTTTTTTCGGCCAGCTCGCGCTGTCCAGCCGCACACCAGGTGCTTGGCTGATTGATAAGGATCTTTCGGCTTTGCACATAGCCGAAGAGTTGATCCTGAACAGCCTGTTCCCCGCCCATGACTGCGACTACCTCGGCCGAGGAGGCACGAGACAACCCCCTGCGTTTCGCTTCAACCTGCGCCCGATCCTTGACCTGCTGCACCGCTGTCGAATTCAGCATCAGGTTTCCTCTGCAACGCTTCGCAACTTCGTTCGCTATAACGCTATCAAGTACATCCGTTCGCAATTCTGTCGAAAGCGGCGTGTTTCTTGGGATTTCCGGGGGGGTGCTGGTCTCGACACAGCCGGTCACCGCAAGGGCTGCCGCAGCAATCAAAACCTGAAGAACCCGCCGGGTCGCACCCGTGGCCACCAGCACCGCTTGCGGCAGGGAAGTAGCCGGTTTCATCGCATCCCGCGTAGCAGACACATGTTTCATGCGCGCGTCGTTATCGCGCATCGCATATTTTGGATCGAGGTTGCCATAGCACATGTCCGTCACTCCGCTGCCACTTGGGTACAACCGTGGCTCCGCCACAGCACCGCGTCTTTCAGATATTTCCAGCCAAACGCCTGATCGCTGTCGCCATTCGTGCGCAACATCTCCAGCCGCGCCAAAGCCTCATCCAGCGTGGGTTTATGCCCTGCAGGTATCCACCACATGACGAAGTGCATGCGGCCAAGCACTTCGAACCATTCCTGACGGCGTTCATAGAACTGCCGATGAACGGTGTTCCACACGAACGCCTCCAGCGTGGCAACACTTTCCCAGACCGTCAGGTTCGATACATATTGCGCGTCACCGTCCAGCTTGGCGTCGGTATTCCCAACATTCGACATGTGGGGCCCCGGCCCGCCCGAGCCTTCCATCATCCAGACAAACCCCGGCATCCGTTTGCCAAGCCCGTTCACCCGGTCCAGTGCGGCCATGAACTCGGCCACACGGGGGTCATCGGTGGGGGCCAGCAGGCGGCCCACGTTTAATTCCGCAAGGTGCATCGCGCCCGTCATCTGTGGTCACACTTGCCCTGCATCACCAACTGCCCCTCGGCGGTCAGCAGACCAGCGGGGTTGGTTTCGGGGGGATTGGCCCAAAGAATCTCTGACCCACCAAGGCGCTTTATGCAATATTGCACAGCCTCATACCGCCCGGCACGGCGCGCGGCGTCAGCATTGCCTGCTGCGTCACGCACCACCACGGTAAAGTCGCGGCGGTCGGCACGGGGGGCGTCGATCGAGGCCTTGTAAGTGCGACCATCAAACAGCACCGGAGCTTTTCTGTCGCAGGCAGACAGGGCCATCAGCAGCGCCAGACCAGCAAACACAACCTTCATGCGCACCCCTCCACATAGACCCAAGCCCCGGCTTCGTAACGATCATAGATCGACGGCACAAGGCGTTTGCCCATGCCCGCACACGTGCCTTCTGCCATTTTGCGCGCGGCGGCACCTTCAAAGTTTGCAAAGGGTTGACCCGCGTTGGTCACACGCAAGGCTTCGCGTGCAGAAGGTTGCGGTATATCTGCCCCCTGCCCCACGCAGCCCGCCAAAACCAACACGGCTGCCATCCGTTTCACTCTGCCGCCATAGCGCCCATGCGCCCGGTGCGTTTGGCCTTGATGCGGTCTTCGATCTCATCCCGGAAATGCCGCACGAGCCCTTGGATAGGCCAGGCCGCCGCATCGCCAAGGGCGCAGATGGTGTGGCCTTCGACCTGCTTGGTCACGCTCAGCAGCATGTCGATTTCCTCAACCTCGGCGTCGCCTTTGACCAGACGGTCCATCACCCGCATCATCCAGCCCGTGCCTTCGCGGCAGGGCGTGCACTGGCCGCAGCTTTCGTGTTTGTAGAACTTGGACAGTCGCCAGATCGCCTTGATCACATCGGTGGACTGATCCATCACGATGACCGCCGCCGTGCCCAGACCAGACCGCTGTTCGCGCAGCCAGTCGAAATCCATGATCGCGTCTTCGCATTGTGCCGCGTTCAGCATCGGCACGGATGACCCGCCCGGGATAACCGCCTTGATGTTCTTCCAACCACCGCGGACGCCGCCGCAATGACGGTCCAGCAATTCGCGCAGGGTGATCGACATCGCCTCTTCCACCACACAGGGGTTGTTGACGTGGCCGGATATGCCAAACAGCTTGGTGCCTGCGTTGTTCGGGCGACCAAAGCCCGCAAACCACGCAGGCCCCCGGCGCAAAATGGTCGGTACCACGGCAATGGATTCGACGTTGTTCACAGTGGTCGGGCAACCATACAGACCCGAACCTGCCGGGAACGGAGGCTTCATCCGCGGCATGCCTTTCTTGCCCTCAAGGCTTTCCAGCAGCGCGGTTTCCTCGCCACAGATATAGGCGCCAGCCCCGTGGTGCAGGTAGCAGTCGAAATCCCAACCGGACCCCGCCGCATTGCGCCCAAGCATGCCCGCATCATAGCATTCATCAAGCGCGGCCTGCAGGGCCTCACGCTCGCGAATGTATTCGCCGCGAATGTAGATGTAGCAGGTGTTGGCGTTCATCGCGAAAGATGCAATCAGCGCGCCCTCGATCAGCGTATGAGGGTCATGCCGCATGATCTCGCGGTCTTTGCAGGTGCCAGGCTCTGATTCGTCGGCGTTGATCACCAGATAGGACGGGCGGCCATCGGATTGTTTGGGCATGAACGACCATTTCAGACCGGTGGGAAACCCCGCCCCGCCGCGCCCGCGCAAGCCCGACGCTTTCATCTGATCAATGATCGTATCGCGGCCGCGTTGGATGATCTCGGCCGTGTTGTCCCAATGGCCACGCGCCAACGCGCCCTTCAGGCTGCGGTCATGCATCCCGTAAAGGTTGGTGAAAATGCGGTCCTGATCCTTGAGCATCGCTTGCCCCCTCTTTACGTCCGGCGTTTCCGCCAAAGCTGATATGTCACGACCAACGCCCAAAAGAACGCGGCCAAAGCGGCAAGATCGAACAGAATGGCATAGCGAGTGTCCCACCCCATCTGTCCACCCACCCACTGCGCGGCGACCCACAAGACCATCGTGCACACAAGCACCAAAGCCACCAAGCGGGCCTGTATTGCGTTCTGACGGTCCTGTGGGGTGGGCGCTTTCATCTTGTGCCCTTAGTAATCACTGGCCTTGGCGCGGATGCGGAACGCGTCCAGCCCCTCAGACCCGATAAGTCTGGCCTGTGCCACCCATTTGTCACGGGCAATGCGGCCTTTGAAGGTTTTCATCTTGGCGTCCACCCACGTGATGTCAGCCTCCGACCACTTGGCAATTTGGTCAAAGTGATAGAAGCCAAGTTCATTACACAGCCTTTCCAACGCGGGGCCAATGCCTTCGATCTCTTTCAGATCATCGGCCTTGCCGCCGCGCGGGGCAGTCAACTGCTCGGGTCCGGTTGAGGTCATGACAGGGGCTGTCACGGGTGCCGCCATTGGGGCCAACACGGGTGCTGCAACCAGTTCGTTTGGTGGGGCAGCCATCACAGGGGATATCACAGGAGCCATCATTGGGGCGGTCACAGGAGACACCTCTTCAGTCATTGCCGCCGGCTTTACCGCGGGGCCCGCGACAGATGCCCACCAAGGCATTCCCATCACCAAACCCGCGACAAGAAAAACCAGGATGCCGATA
>JANNNF010000094.1:0-4281 GCA_031398405.1 Rhodobacterales bacterium
CGCTGGACCGACTCGTAGCCCCACATGTAGGTAGGCTGGGCGAGCAGCACCGGCGCAAGCCCTTGGTCCACATACACGAGCTGCGCCGGTAGCGCACCGACCCTTCAACTTCCATCTTCAGGCTTACGCCTTTCAGGTTCAGCACGATGTCAGTGACGTCTTCACGCACACCTGCAACGCTGGAAAACTCATGCAAGACGTTGTCGATCTGCACCGAGCTGATCGCAGCTCCCTGCAGCGACGACATCAGCACGCGACGCAAAGCGTTGCCAAGCGTCAGGCCAAAGCCACGCTCCAACGGTTCTGCGATCACGGTTGCAACGCGCTGTGCGTCCGGGCCTTGTTTTACAACCAATTGCGCCGGTTTGATCAATTCTTGCCAGTTCTTGTGGATCATGCTTTCGCCTCCATACTAGTCTGCTGCCCATGTCCTAGAAGCAGAAGACGCCCGAGGATCTTGAAACGACGAAATCGGGCCGCGCGAATACCGCGCGGCCCGATTGTATTGAAAAAACTCAGACCCGCCGACGCTTGGGCGGACGGCAGCCGTTATGAGCCAAAGGCGTCACATCGCGGATGGAGGTGATGTTCAGACCAGCAGCCGCCAAAGCGCGCAATGCGCTCTCACGGCCCGAACCCGGACCCTGCACTTCAACCTCAACGGTTTTCATGCCATGTTCCTGAGCCTTTTTGGCCGCATCTTCAGCCGCCATCTGGGCAGCGTAAGGCGTCGATTTGCGCGAGCCTTTGAACCCCATGGTACCCGAAGACGACCATGAAATTGCGTTGCCCTGAACGTCGGAGATCAGGATTTTGGTATTGTTGAACGAAGAGTTCACATGAACCACACCAGCGGCGATGTTCTTGCGTTCTTTTTTCTTCGTGCGGGATGTTTTGGTATCGCGTGCCATTATTTACGCTCCCCTTATTTCTTCTTGCCAGCGATGGCTTTGGCGGGGCCCTTGCGGGTGCGAGCGTTGGTGTGCGTGCGCTGACCGCGGACCGGCAGGCCCTTGCGGTGACGCAGACCACGATAGCAACCGAGATCCATCAAACGCTTGATGTTCATCGAGGTTTCGCGGCGCAGATCGCCTTCAACTGTGACGTTGGCGTCGATATATTCACGGATTTGCAGCACTTCGGCATCCGAAAGCTGGTTGACGCGACGCGCACGGTCGATGCCCACGGACTCGCAGATCTGCTCTGCGATGTGCGGACCAACGCCGGTAATATAGGTGAGCGCGATCGGAACCCGTTTCGCGGTCGGGATGTTAACGCCAGCAATACGTGCCAAACGTGTATTCCTTCATGGTTGCGGTTCCGTCGTGCCAGAACCTTTTTTCACAACGTCATCCCGGCTTGTGACCGTGACGACTCGATTCCCGATAAAGGGATACCCGATGCGATTCCGCACCGGGACGCCGTGCTTTATTGGCTTTTGATAGGGGCGTCAAGGCCGCGGGCGGCACAATCACCTCTTGTCAAGAACTTTCGCAACGCCCGCTGCAACAGCGTCCATCTCGTCCAGACCATCAATGGTGGATAGCTGGCCCTTGGCATAATAATACCCAATCAGCGGTGAGGTTTTCTTGTAATATTCCATCAACCGGGTTTTCAGCGCATCAGCAGTGTCGTCTGCCCTGCGCTTAAGATCATGGCTGCCGCAAACGTCACAGGTACCTGCGACGGCAGTCGGACGTGTATCGTCGTGGTACACTTCGCCACAATTTGCGCAGGTAAAACGCCCCGTGATCCGCGCCACCAAGGCAGCATCATCCACCTGCATCTCAATCACCGCATCCAGCGATTGACCATTGCGCGCAAGCAGGGCAGTTAGGGCGTCGGCTTGTTTCAGAGTGCGGGGGAAGCCGTCAAAGATAAACCCGCCCCCCGCACCCTGATGCAACTTTTCTTCAATGAGCCCGATGACAATTTCATCCGTAACCAACTGGCCCCGCGCCATCACTTCGGCGACGAGGCGGCCCATGTCGGTGCCACTGGATTTGGCTTCACGAAGCATGTCGCCAGTGGATAATTGTACCATGTTGCGCTGGTCAACCAAGCGCTTGGCCTGGGTTCCTTTGCCAGCACCCGGTGGGCCTAGAAGGATGATATTCGCCATGTCCCGCCCCTTAGCGCCGGGCGGGCGCTTTAGCTGCCCCGCGTTTCTTGCCGCGCAGCTGCGACTTTTCGATCAGCCCTTCATATTGATGGGCCAACAGGTGCGATTGAACCTGCGTGATTGTGTCCATCGTAACCGAGACCACGATCAACACGGATGTGCCGCCAAAGTAGAAGGGGATGGCAAACTGGTGTCGCAAAATCTCGGGCAGCAGACAGATCAGCGCCAGATAGGCCGACCCCAGCACCAGAATGCGATTGACCACATATTCCAGATACTCCTCGGTCTTTTTGCCGGGCTTTATGCCCGGAATGAACCCAGTCTGGTTCTTCAGGTTTTCAGCCACATCATCTACCTTGAACGCCACGTTCGCAGTGTAGAAATAGCTGAAAAACACAATCATCGCCGTGAAGAACAGCAGATACAGCGGCTGACCCGGACCGAAATAGGCCAGAATAGTCGACATCACCGGGCCGGTCTGTGCCCCCGAAAAGGTAGAAATCGTGGTCGGTAGCAGCAGCAGGGATGACGCAAAGATGGCAGGAATGACGCCAGCCGGGTTCACCTTGATCGGAAGATGCGACGATCCGCCGTCATAAACCTTCATTCCCATCTGGCGGCGGGGATATTGAATATGGATCTTGCGCAGTGCGCGTTCCATGAACACGACCGCCGCAATCACGACAACCACCATTACCAGGACGCCAATGATCACCGCAGGCGAAATGGCCCCTGATCGCCCCTGGCTGAAGAACTGTGCCAAAGCGACTGGAATTTCAGCCACAATACCCACGAAAATAATCAAAGAGATGCCGTTACCGATGCCGCGCGCCGTAATTTGTTCGCCAAGCCACATCAGGAACATGGTGCCGCCGACCAGTGTGATCACGCAAGACAAAGTGAAATAAAGACCCGGCGTGTGCGCGAGGTTGCCATTCTGGATCGACATCGCAATGCCGTACCCCTGAAAGATTGCCAGCGCCACAGTGCCATACCGCGTGAACTGGTTCAGCTTTTTGCGCCCGGCATCACCCTCTTTTTTCAACTGCACCCACGGGCCATACATGGTCCCCATCAACTGAACGATGATCGACGCCGAGATATACGGCATGATCCCAAGCGCGAACACAGCCATCCGGTTGATCGCACCGCCGGTGAACATGTTCAGGATGCCGCCAATGCCTGCCCCGGCCGTGGTCATGAATTGTTTCAGCGCTGCGCCGTCGATACCTGGCACGGGGATATAGGTTCCCAGCCGGTAGACGATCAACAGCCCGATGGTGAACAATATCCGCTGGCGAAGATCAGTCGCCTTGCCCAGCGTGCCCCACGACAGGTTCGCCGCCATTTGCTCTGCAGCAGATGCCATGCCCAGACTCTTTCCGAGACGAAGTCTCTATGCGAAGCGCCGCCGATCCGTTTTCCGGTTCGGCGGCGCGGGAAAACATGCAAGTGATGTAAGCGGTCTTAGGACCGCTCACAACCATTTATTCAGGCTTTGACTTTAGCTTTGGACTTGCCATGAGGCTCGAGCAGCTCTGCCACAGTGATTGACCCGCCAGCAGCAGCCACAGCTTCAATCGCCGAGGCCGAGGCCCCAGTGACTGTTAGCGTGATCTTCGAGGTGACAGCGCCCTTGGCAAGGATACGGATACCGTCATGCTTGGATTTCGTCAGACCGGCTGTCACAAGCATATCTTCGGTGATCGCCACGGCTGCATCAAGTTTGCCTGCCGCGATAAACTTCTCGATCAGGCCGAGGTTCACAACAGCGAACTGCTTCTGGTTCGGCTTATTGAAGCCGCGCTTTGGCAAGCGGCGATACAGCGGCATCTGGCCGCCTTCGTAGCCGCCAATCGCCACACCCGAACGCGATTTCTGGCCTTTGATACCACGGCCAGCGGTCTTGCCCGAACCCGAACCCGGACCACGCGCCACGCGCTTGGCTTTTTTGGTGGCACCGGGGTTGTCGTGCAGTTCATTCAATTTCATGTCGCATACTCCTATGCCGGAAAGCCCCCGCCTGCGACGGGCAGGGGCAACGCGGCGATTTGTGATTCTGTGGCGATAGGGGGCCACCGGGGGCGTATAAGGGTCGTATGCTGAAACCGCAAGATCGCTTTCTGTTTCACCCGTGGAAGGCATGACGTCGTAGCTGC
>JANNNF010000230.1:0-3840 GCA_031398405.1 Rhodobacterales bacterium
ACGCCGCCCAGATCCACGAACGCACCGTATTCGGTGATGTTCTTGACCACGCCGTCAACGGTCTGGCCTTCGGTCAGGTTGCCGATCACTTCGGCACGCTGTTCGGCGCGCGATTCTTCGAGGATCGCACGACGCGAGACCACGATGTTGCCACGGCGACGGTCCATTTTCAGAATCTGGAACGGCTGCTTCATGCCCATCAACGGGCCGGCGTCGCGAACCGGACGAACGTCCACCTGCGAACCGGGCAGGAACGCAACTGCGCCGCCCAAATCGACGGTAAAGCCGCCTTTGACGCGCCCGAAGATCGCGCCGTCGACGCGGGTTTCGGTCGCATAGGCTTTTTCCAGACGGTCCCAGGCTTCTTCGCGCTTGGCCTTGTCACGGCTGATCTGTGCTTCGCCGCGCGAGTTTTCAACGCGGTCCAGATAGACTTCAACCTCGTCGCCCACATTGATGTTCGGGGCTTCGCCGGGGTTGGCAAATTCTTTCAGGTCAACGCGGCCTTCCATCTTGTAGCCGACGTCGATGATGGCCTGGCCCGCTTCAATCGCGATAACCCGGCCTTTAACAACAGAGCCCTCTTCGGGCGTATCAATTTCGAAGCTCTCTTTGAGCAAGGCTTCGAATTCGTCCATGGATGCTTTAGCGCACATATAGATCAGTTTCCTTTTCATGGTTTTTCTGGCCTTGCGGTTGGCTCCGCCGGTCTTTGATGGCCCATACGCAAACACGCCCACCCGGAAAAGCGGGGCAGACGACTCGTGTCAGGATGCGCGGGCTATAGCGGGAATGGGGGGACGGGGCAAGGGAAAGGGAAAACCGCTCCCATGATCAGGCCGGGCCAAAGGTCGCGTCCATCCGCGCTCGGTCGTAAGGCAGTAGCCAATCCTCAAACGCATCATAAATCGGGGCCAACGGTGCCACGTCCATCGCGACAAGATCCATGCCCCTGTCGTCATAGGGATGCAGACAAATACCCCTGTCAAAATCGACGAAATAATAACTTAGCCATCTCGTTTTCGGACTGATCGGCATTTCCTTTGCCAATGCTAACCACAAAATATCAGCCAAAATTTCCCGTGCATCGCCACTGTAAACAAAATAATGCAGGAACAAGTCTTCCCCAAACTGCGCGGCGTATTCCGCATCACCCTGCGGCACACTTGCTAGCAAAGTAAAATCCCGCCGCGTCAGACCGCTGCTGTCGATCCCACGAAAGTTTGCCGCCCTAGGTTTTGGCTGATCATAATGCGAAACCATCAAGGACAAGCGGGCCGACGATGAAAACACCGCCTCTGCAATAGCAACGGCCCGCGTTACAGCCTGCAAGAATCGCTTTATCGGCCGCCGTTGAACCGAAAAAACATCCCCGCCAAGCTCAAACCGAAGGGCCGTCTCAAAGTGGTAAAACATCGCGTCGGGAAACGCGGGCAGGCCAAAGATCGACTGCATCTTTGCAATAACGTCGTCCATGACCTGCCCGCTACTTAATATGACTGCGCCCGAAACGTATCAGCCCCTCACACCATATCGCAAACGATCAAGCGACCAGCGTCACCAGATCACTCATCGGGCGGCGCACTTTCTTTTGCCCGGCCAGCCAGTCGCCGCCTGCATCGCGGTAGCCTAGCGGCAGGATCGTCACCGACCGCAGCCCCCGCGCGCGCAAGCCCAGAATCTCATCAACCTGCGCCGGGTCAAAGCCCTCCATGGGCGTCGAGTCCACGCCTTCAAACGCTGCTGCCGTCACCGCAATGCCAAAAGCGATATAGGCCTGACGTGCCGCGTGTTGATAGTTTTCCTCCTCGGGCCGGGCCAGATAATTGGCCTTGAGACGGTCGAAATATGCGGTCTGGGCCTCGGGTGCAAAGCCACGGTCGGCCTCAAGCTGGCCTACCACCGCGTCGATCCGCGCGGCGGTGTAGTTGTCCCATGCCGCGAAAATCAGGATATGCGACCCATCCGTCAATTGCGCCTGATCAAACGCCGCGCCGCGCAGTTTGGCTTTCACATCCGGGTTGGTCACCACGATAATCTCGAACGGCTGCAACCCGCTCGAGGTGGGGGCAAGGCGGGCAGCCTCCAGAATACGGTCTACGGATGCTTGCGGCACGGGTTTTGATCCGTCCATCTTTTTGGTCGCATAACGCCAGTTCAGTTTTTCATGCAGCATGATCAAGGGCCTTTGATTGGTGGTGCTTTTGCGCACCCGATTACCCACCCAATCTAGGGATACGCCGCACTGCAGCAAACGCCACTTTCGCACAGTCAGTGTTCAGAATGGCGCAAAGGACATTCGGGCACCGCTCAGATTGGTCCAAAGGCCATTCGGGCCGAAACCACTGCCACCGCCTGCGCTACCGCCTCGTCAATGCTTAGCACCGAAGTATCAATCACGACTGCATCCTTGGCAGCAACCAAAGGCGCATCGGCCCGCCCCATGTCGCGCGCGTCCCGCTCCACAACATCGGCCAGCACCTGCGCTTCCTCGCCGCCGCACTCCAGCCAGCGACGGTGCGCACGCACCTCTGCCGTGGCGGTCACATACAGCTTTACCTCGGCCTCGGGGCAGATCACGGTGCCAATATCGCGCCCGTCCAGCACCGCGCCCCCTGTCGCCCGCGCAAAGCGGCGCTGAAACGCAACCAGTGCCGACCGCACGTCGGGGATCACCGCCACCACACTTGCCGCCTGCCCCGCCGCCAGGGTACGCAAATCATCCCGCGCAAGATCATCAGCCGACAGGTTCAAAGCCGCCACCACCGGATCGCCGCCCACGGCACCCACAGCCCGGTACAGCAACCCGGTATCCAAATGCGCAAAGCCAAACCGTTGCGCCACCGCCCGGCTGATGGTGCCCTTGCCCGCCGCCGCGGGCCCGTCGATGGCGACTGTAAAAATCATTCAGCCCTCAAGAATTTGCTCACTCCGAAATACTTATCTTGCAACGGTTCCCCCACAACCCCCGATCCACCGACTGCACCCCCCAATCCCGCCGAAGGGCAAGGGCCCAAAGGCCGACCCTGCCGCACCGCGGCCGCAGGCCTAATCCCGCCGGATCGCGGCCCCGAGCCCGTTCATCAGCCCCTCGAAGATCGGAAACGAGGTCACAATCGGCGATCCGTCATCAACCGACACCGCCGCCTTTGCCGCCATCCCGGCCACAAGAAAGCTCATCGCAATGCGGTGATCTAGATGGGTCGCACAGGTACCTCCCCCCGGCATCCCACCCGGCCCCATGCCGTGCACGATCAGAGTATCCTGATCTTCCTCGACGCGCACGCCACACGCTTCCAACCCGCGCGCCATGGCGTCGATGCGGTCGCTTTCCTTCACCCGCAATTCCTTGACCCCCCGCATCACCGTCCGGCCATGGGCAAAAGCCGCTACCACGGACAGGATCGGATATTCGTCGATCATGCTTGGTGCGCGGTCAGGGGGCACTTCGATGCCTTGCATGTTGTCGGAAAAGCGCACGCGCAGATCAGCCACCGGTTCGCCGCCTTCGGTGCGGGGATTCTGGAATTCAATCCGTGCACCCATTTCCACCAATGTCAGATAAAGTCCATTCCGTGTCAGGTTCTGACTGACGCCCGGCACCAAAATGTCCGATCCCTGCACAATCAGTGCGGCACAGACGGGGAAAGCGGCAGACGACGGGTCGCGTGGAACGGCCACCGTCTGCGGCCGCAACTCGGGCTGGCCAGTCAGGGTGATCACGTTGCCCTCGGCAGTTTTCTCAACATGCAGTTCCGCGCCAAACCCCATCAGCATCCGTTCGGAATGATCCCGCGTCGGTTCGCGTTCGATCACCACCGTCTGCCCCGGCGCGTTCAA
>JANNNF010000470.1:0-2757 GCA_031398405.1 Rhodobacterales bacterium
GCCACCAACCGGAACTGGTACCACATGGAAGACGCTGGAGCCTGATGTGCACGATGCCCTCACGGAACGGTCACAGACCGACCGATAGAGTACGCAACGTTCTGCCAACCCGGCGTCCCGAACGCGCACCCCTGCGACGGCCTTGCGCGACGTGGCAGACGGAGTTTGCCTTGCATGGGCCTTTGACGGCACGAGTCGCTATTCACCCTGCGGGGCAATGAAGTCTTTCGGCAGCAGCCGGATTTGGTCTGACGGCAGGCTGGCGTCTGTCAACATATCTGTGGCCATAGCGTCTGCGTTGACCCCTGCTTGGGCAACGATTTGCCAGATTTCACGCACGGCCGGGGCAAGCCGGGGTTCTGCAACGGCGCGGGCCGTGTGCATCCAGATGGCGAGACCATCGCTGCTGTCATAGTCGCGCTTTTTGCGCAGGGCCTCTATCTGGGTCGCAGCGGCGGTGGAAAATCGTTTGATCGCGGAAGGCGGCCATTGGCCAATGGTCTGCAAATCCTGTCCTATTGACTGATGATACACCGCCCAGAACTGCGCGGCCGCGGCGTGACTGTCCACGATGTGCGGTTTTGTCGAGGACAGTTTTTCTGCCATCGCCTGCGCCTGTTCGATCAGGGCAAGGATCGCCTTTTCCTGTTGCCAATTGCTGAACATCGGGTCCCCCTGACGGATCTCGTGCTGCTGTCGTTGATCAGCCGCCGCGGACGGTCTCGATCATCAATGCTACATTGTCGGGGTTGGCATCCGGCGTAATTCCGTGGCCAAGATTGAAAATGTGCGGCCCCTGGCGGAAGGCTTGCACGACGCGCCGTGTTTCGCGGACCAGCGCCTCACCACCATTGACCATATGTTCAGGCGCGAGGTTGCCTTGCACGCAACCGGTGGTTTGCACATGGGCGGCGGCCCATTCCGGAGTAACGGAATTGTCGATGGCGACGCAGTCAGCACCGGTGGCGGCGGCAAAGCCGATGTAGCCATTTGCAGCCTCACGCGGGAAGGCGATGATGGGCAGGCCGGGGTGCCTGGCTTTCAACGCGCTGATGATGCGGGCCGCCGGTTTTACGGCGAAATCGGTGAAATCCGGCCCTTTCAGGCTGCCGGCCCAGGAATCGAACAATTTGACCACCTCGGCCCCGGCCTGCACCTGCATGGACAGGTAGTCGATTGTGGCCTCGGTGATCACGTCGATCAGGGCCGTGAACGCCGCGCGGTCGGTGGCTTTCAGGGCGTGGGCAGGGCCTTGGTCCTTGGTGCCCCGGCCTGCGATCATATAGGTGGCGACGGTCCATGGGGCGCCGGCGAAACCGATCAGGGTGGTCTCACGCGGCAGTTCGCGCGACAGGATTTTGACGGTCTCATAGATGGGGCCAAGGGTGTCGTGGATGGCGTCCTTTGGCTTTAGCGCCTTCACGCCATCCATCGTGGTGATGGTTGACAGGCGAGGGCCTTCGCCGGTTTCAAACCACAAGTCGGCACCAAGAGCCTGAGGCAGCAGCAGAATGTCGGCGAACAGGATGGCGGCATCGAACCCGTACCGACGGATCGGTTGCAGGGTGACTTCGGCGGCAAGATCCGGGTTGTAGCACAGTTTCAGGAAATCACCGGCCTGGGCCCGGGTGGCGCGGTATTCGGGAAGGTAGCGGCCTGCCTGCCGCATCATCCAGATCGGGGGGGTGGGCAGAACCTCGCCCTTCAATGCGCGTAGAATAGTCTTGGTCATGGATCGCCCCTTTTGTTGCGCCATGGGTCCGATGCTTGTGGGGGCTTGTCAAGAGTTGTCAGGCAAAGATGACACATGTATGGATAGCGCATGATGCAAAACCTGCCCTCCCCCGCGCTACCCCTGAAGATCGGAACCCGTGGCTCGCCGCTTGCGCTGTGGCAGGCGCATGAGGTCCGGCGCTGCCTGATGGCGGCGTTTGCGCTGCCCGAGGCGGCGTTCCAGATTTGCGTGATCAAGGTGCTGGGCGACCAGATTCAGGACCGCGCATTGAAGGATATCGGCGGCAAGGGGCTGTTTACCCGAGAGATTGAAGATGCGCTGCTGGCGGGTGACATCGACGTGGCCGTTCATTCAATGAAGGACATGCCGACGATGCAGCCGGTGGGACTGACCTTGGATTGCTATCTGCCGCGTGAGGATGTGCGCGATGCGTTTGTCTCGCCACTGGTCGCGTCGCTGACGGATTTGCCGCAGGGGGCTGTGGTGGGGTCGTCGTCACTGCGCCGGCGTGCCCAGTTGCGGTTGAAGCGCCCGGATTTGCAGGTGGTGGAGTTTCGCGGCAATGTGCAGACCCGGATGAAGAAGTTGCAGGACGGGGTGGCCCATGCGACGTTTCTGGCGATGGCAGGGCTGAACCGGCTGGGGATGGCGCATATGGCGCGCGGGGCGGTGGAGGTGACGGACATGCTGCCCGCCGTGGCGCAGGGGGCGATCGGGGTGGAGCGGCGATTGGCGGACGCGCGCGTGGCGGGGCTTTTGGCGGCGGTGCATCACGGGCCGACGGGTGTGAGGCTGGCGGCAGAGCGCGGCTATCTGGCCCGGCTGGACGGCTCATGCGAGACGCCGATTGCGGGGCTGGCGGTCATAGAGGGAGACCAGATCTGGCTGCGCGGCGAGATTTTGCGCCCCGATGGGTCAGAGGCTATAGCCGGTGAACGGCGCGGGGGCTGCGGCTGATGCCGGTGCAGTTGGGGTGGCGCTGGCGGAGGCGTTGCTGGCGGCGGCACCGAAGGGGTTTTTCG
>JANNNF010000299.1:0-10319 GCA_031398405.1 Rhodobacterales bacterium
GGTTTACCGGCAGCAGTTCGCGCACGATGGCGCTGACCAAAATGGCGATCAGGATGGTCGGGATCGACAGCAGGATATCGCCCACCCGCATCAGCGCGTTTTCGATAAAGCCGCCATAGTACCCGGCCACCAGCCCGGTGCCGATGCCGATCACCAGCGCGAACACCACCGACGCGATACCGATCAGGATGGAAATGCGCGAACCGTAGAGGATCGCCGACAGGATATCGCGGCCTTGAGTATCGGTGCCCAGAAGGTAGGGCCATTGGCCGCCTTCTAGCCAGATCGGCGGGATTTCGGCGTTCCACAGCTCCAGTTGGGCCGGATCGAACGGGTTTTGCGGGGCATACAGCGGTGCTGTGAAGGCGCTGAGGATCAGCACCGCCAGCAGGACGGCGGCAAACACCGCACTGCGTTGCCGGGTAAACGACCACCACAGATCGCTTAGGCGGATCCGGGTCAGCAGGCCGGGGGAGGTCAGGTTTGCGGTCATGGATCAGGCCTTTGCATTGCGCAGGCGCGGGTCGATCATCGCATAGGTGATGTCCACCAGCGTGTTCAGCGCGACAAAGATGAAGGAAACGATGCACAGATACGCCGCCATCACCGGGATATCTACGAAGGTGACGGCCTGGATGAACAACAGCCCCATGCCCGGCCATTGGAACACGGTTTCCGTGATCAGCGCGAAGGCGATCAAGGATCCGATGTTCATCGCCGTCATGGTGACGACCGGCATCAGGCAGTTGCGCAGCGCGTGGCTGTAATGCACGCGCCAGGACGGCACTCCGCGGGCCCGGGCGAATTTGATGAAGTCGGAGCGTAGCACTTCCAGCATTTCGGCGCGCACCAGCCGCATGACGAGGGTGATCTGGTAGAAGGAAAGCGCAATGGACGGCAGGATCAGCGCCGCGCGGCCCGAGGGGGTCAGAAGGCCCGTCGTCCACCAGCCTATGCTGACCACATCGCCGCGCCCGAAGGCGGGCAGGATGTTGAGCGTGACGGAAAACACGAGGATCAGCATGATGCCGATCACGAAACTGGGCAGCGACACGCCGATGATCGACAGGAATTGCAGGCTTTCGGAATACCATTTGCCGCGGTGGATGGCGGTGATCACGCCCAGCGGCACACCAACGACCAGGGATATGATGGTGGCCACCAGAACCAGTTCGATGGTGGCGGGGAAGCGTTCGGCGATCAGGCTCATCACCTCTTGCTGGTTGCGGTAGGAGATGCCGAAATCGCCCTGCACCGCGTTGCCGACAAAGCGCAGATACTGCATCGGCATGGATTGGTTGAGCCCCAGACGTTCGCGCAACTCATCCCGTTCGGCCTGGGTGGTCTGTTCGTTGACCATCAGTTGCACGGGATCGCCGACAAAGCGGAAGATCATGAAGGCCATCAGGGCCACGACAAGCATGACAAACGCCGCGTTCGCCAGCCGTTTTATCAGGAAAACAATCATGTCGCGGGCTCCGGTAAGGGGAAGCCCGGCGCGGGATGCGCCGGGCCTTGGGGGCTGGCTTACTCGGTCATCCGGGTCAGCCAGTGACGGCCCTTGTTGTCCGAAAGCTGCACCACGCTTTCGACCTTGTCGGATGTGGCCCACGCCATCGGCTGCTGGTGGAACGGCAGCATGATCGACTCGTCTTTCACGATTTTGAGCGCTTGCGTTTCCAGAGCCAGCCGCTTGTCGCGGTCCAGTTCGGTCGAGGCCGCGATGATCAGCTTATCCAGTTCAGGATAGGACCAGCCGCCCCAGTTGAACACCCCGGCCTTGTCACTTTTGGTCTGGAACACTTGCAGCAGGATCGAATAGGCATCCAGCATCGGTTCGTTCGCCCAGCCAAAGCTGAACATGTCGGCCTCGCCGTTGGTCTGCTTGATCTGCTGCACGGCGTTCGGGCCGATGCTGAGCGTTGGGGCAAGGCCCACGCGGGTCAGCATCGACACCATCGCGTTGCAGATCTCTTCCTCGTTCAGCCAGACATCATTGGCGCAGACGATTTCAAACGCAAAGCCTTCGGCCCCCAGCTCCTTGATCATCGCGGTGGCTTTTTCGGGATCATAGACCGAAGCCACATCCAGAGCCGCATCATAGCCGGGGATCGCGGGGGCGACCACGGTGCCCGTCACCCGGGATTTGCCACGCATCACCTTGTCACGGATCAGATTGAGGTCGATGGCAAGCGCCACGGCCTCGCGCATTTCCTTGTGCTGGAAAAAGTTCGGCTGGCCGTTCGCCAGTTTGTCCTGAAAGTTGAAGCCGAACATGATGGTGCGCAGTTCATTGGCTTCCATCACCTTGACGGTGGGGGTCGCGGCAAGGCGCGGCAGATCCTGTATCGGGGCTTTTTCGGTAAAGTCGATCTCACCTGACAGCAGGGCGGCCACACGGGTCGCATCGGATGCGATCGGCATGAATTCGATGCGCTTCAGGTTATGCTTGGGCGTATCCCACCAACCATCATTGACCACCAGCACGGTCTTGCTGTCGGGCACCCGGCTTTCGACGCTGAACGGGCCCGTGCCGTTGGCGTTGAACGTGGCATAGCCTTCCACCTTTTTGGCCACATCGGTCGGCAGTTCGGCGTTGTGTTCCTTAAGCCAACCCGCATCGAACATGTGGATGTTGGTCAGATCGTTCAGCAACAACGGGTAGGTGCCGACCAGTTCGATATCGACCGTATAGTCATCTACCTTGGTGGCCGATTTGAACGCTGGCAAGTTGCCCTTCAAGGGGCTGTCTGGGTGGCTGACGCGGTTCAGCGATGTCACCACGTCATCCGCCGTGAACTCCGCACCATCCTGAAACTTCACGCCCTGCCGCAGTTTGAAGCGCCAGATGTTGTTCGGCAGCACTTCCCATTCGGTTGCCAGCGCCGGTTCAATCTGAAGGTCCGCGTTGTAGCGCACCAAACCCTCATACACATGGTTCAGAAAGCTGATGGTGAAGGTCGATCCGTAGGAATACGAATCCAACGAGTTGATATCGCGCGCGGCCCCCCAACGCAGGGTCTGCGCCGAGGCGGTGGTTGCAAAGCAGGCGATGGCGACGCCGGCAAGCAGTGTGGTTTTGAAGGTCATGGTCAGCCCCTGTTGGAGACCCGCCTCTTTCCGGTTTCATACCGGAACGTGCGGGCTGATGACGGACGGTGCGGCGTCGCCTGTTGTCCTGCATCCACTGTCAGAATTGCTGGCTATTTTGTCAATAATCTTGTCGACAATATTTTCGACAGGGTACTCGTTGTCTAACACGTTAATATTCTGCATAAATTTTGGATATGCTGAAAGGGTCTTCGCGGCAATTTCAGGCCAACAGAGCAGTTTTCACCTGCCTTCCCCAGATGAGAGATTCGACCAGGTGGTCAGGCAACACGCTGTAAAAGGTTCCGAAGCCCGCATTGGTGGCCGCGCGGCGTGCGCGCTGCGGGAATGCGACCGTTCCAGCAGGCTCAGATGGGTGATCAGCTTGCGCAGGGCTGCCAGATCGGCGGAGTCTCTAAAGTCAGCCTCAAGGCTTTCCTTGCCACGATTGAGGGCGGGCCTGCATTTTCTGTCGACAAATATCCTCAGGGGGTGAATTGGCCGCAGGCCAAGAGGGGGCGCGAGCGCCCCCTGCGATCTGGTGTCGCAACCATCGTCTTGGTCGAGCCGTTTTGCATTTGCGCGCCGTTCACCTTCGGCCACATGCGCAGATCGCTTGGGGGGCGACCTTATCCCGCGTCACCCGCCACGGGCAGACGGGGCCGAAATTGTCGGAAGATTTACCTTTGGACCATTGGCCGGAACGCTCGGTCCAACAGGCGCGTTGATGCATCGTTCACCATCGGCAAAAGTTGGCGTAGCATGCGGCGTTGCGTCAAATATGACTGAGGGCAAGTCCGGTGTTTGAGCCGGATCTTTGGCAAGCGGGGAGGGGACACCGATGATTTTTGACACCCATCTGCATCTGGTGGATCGCGCGCGGCTGACCTATCCGTGGCTGGGTGATGTCCCCGCTTTGAACCGCGACTGGAGCTATGACGACTATGAGGCCACCGCGCGCCGCATCGGGATCACCGACGCGCTGCATATGGAGGTTGACGTGGCCGAGGCGGACATCGACGCCGAAACTGCCATGGTGGCCGAACTGATGCAGCGCCCGGGCAGCCTGATCCGGGGGGCTATCAGTGCTGCACGGCCAGAAAGCCCTGGCTTTGCCGCCTGGCTGGACCGGGTGGATCGCCACGTCGTAAAAGGTGTACGCCGCGTGCTGCATGTGGTGCCGGACGAGGTGTCGCAGACGGCTGTGTTCCGGCAGAATATCGCCTTGTTGGGTGCTGCTGGCCTGCCGTTTGACATTGTTATGTTGGCGCGACAATTGCCCTTGGCGCGCGCATTGGCCGATGCCTGCCCCAACACGGTCTTTGTGCTGGATCACTGCGGTGTACCTGACATAGCAGGCAATGCCTTTGACGCATGGGCCGCAGAAATTGCCCAACTGGCACGCAGGCCCAACGTCAACATCAAGCTGTCAGGCGTGACCGCCTATACGTCTGGACACTGGACTTTGGACACGCTGCGCCCATGGCTCGTCTACGTGTTGGATCAGTTCAGCCCTGATCGCATCGTCTGGGGGTCTGACAGCCCGGTCTGCACGTTGCACTCCAATCTGGCAGAGTGGGTTGCAGCAAGCCATGCGCTGATATCCCGGCTTTCAATCAGCGAACGGAATGCTGTGCTCCATGCGAATGGTCAGCGGATCTGGAACACGGGCCTCTGATTTGACTTGAGTTCGGCCAGGCGCTGCCTTGGTTCTGTCACAGCGCCTGGCCTCTGTGGTCAGACGCGTTCCAGCGCGATGGCGATGCCTTGGCCCACTCCGATGCACATCGTTGATAGCGACCGCCTGCCGCCGGTCAGCGCCAATTCCAGGGCTGCGGTGCCGGTGATACGCGCACCGCTCATGCCCAGTGGATGGCCAAGTGCTATGGCCCCACCGTTGCGGTTCACCCGTGCATCGTCATCCGTCGCGCCCAAAAGCCGCAAGGTGGCGATGCCTTGGGCGGCAAAGGCTTCGTTCAGTTCAATCACATCGAAATCGTCAAGTGTCAGACCCAGCCGTGCCATCAGCTTTTGCGAGGCCGGTGCCGGGCCAATGCCCATGATGCGCGGTGCAACCCCGGCGGTGGCCCCGCCCAGAACGCGGGCAAGAGGGGTCAGGCCATGCTTCGCCGCCATCTCGGCATTGGCAAGGATCAGCGCCGCCGCGCCATCATTCACGCCGCTGGCATTGCCCGCAGTCACCGAACCGCCAGCGAAAAGCGGTCTGAGCTTGGCAAGCGCCTCGGCAGTTGTCGCGCGAGGGTGTTCGTCGCGGTCTACCAGCACCGGGTCGCCCTTGCGCTGCGCAACGCTGACAGGGGTTATTTCCTGCGCAAGCCGCCCATTGGTTTGGGCCGCCGCAGCCTTGGCCTGCGAGGCAAGCGCCATGGCATCCTGTGCCTCACGCCCAACCCCGTAATCATCCGCGACATTCTGGCCAGTCTGCGGCATGGAGTCGGTGCCATAGGCCTTGTGCATCTCGGGGTTTATGAAACGCCAGCCAATGGTTGTGTCGTAAATCGCGGCTTCGCGACTAAAGGCGCTGTCGGCCTTCGGCATCACCATAGGCGCGCGCGACATGCTTTCAACGCCGCCCGCAATCATCAAACCGGCCTCGCCTGCAGCAATCATGCGGGCGGCGATCAGCACCGCATCCATGCCTGATCCACACAGCCTGTTGACGGTTGTGCCGCCAATGCTGACCGGCAGTCCGGCCAGCAGCGACGACATTCGCGCGATGTTGCGATTGTCTTCGCCCGCCTGATTGGCACAGCCAAACACCACATCCTCAACGGCCTGCCAATCGACTGCCGGATTGCGCGCCATCAAGGCCCGCAACGGCACAGCCCCCAGATCATCAGGGCGCACAGTTGAAAGGGTACCCGCATAACGCCCGATCGGAGTGCGGATATAGTCGCAGATGAAAACTTCCGTCATGGTCAAATCTCCGGGACATTCAGATCAGCCACGACACCTTCAACATGCAGCGTCGCACCGGTCATGGATTGCAAATCATCGAACGTCAGGTCTGGCAGCTTTTCGCGCAGCATAAAATGCCCTGCAACAATGTCGATCACCGCCAGCGAAGAATAGATCCGCGTCACGCAACCTACCCCCGTCAAGGGCAGGCTGCACCGCGTCAGCAGCTTGGGCTTGCCATCCTTGGTGACATGATCGGTGATCACGGCAACCTGTTTTGCGCCATTCACCAGATCCATCGCCCCCCCCACGGCGGGCACGCCTTTCGGCCCGCTGGACCAATTCGCCAGATCGCCATTTTCGGCCACCTGATACGCGCCAAGAATCGCCACGTCGAGATGACCACCGCGCACCATTGCAAAGCTGTCGGCATGGTGGAAAAACGCCGTTCCGGGCTTGAGCGTTACGGCCTTTTTGCCCGCGTTGATCAAATCCCAATCTTCTTTGCCCGCATCCGGGGCTTGGCCAAACCCCAGAATACCGTTTTCAGTATGAAAGATTGCCTCGCGCCCCGGGGGCTGAAACTTGGCGACCATTTCGGGAAATCCGATGCCAAGGTTGACATAAGCCCCCTCTGCAATGTCTTGCGCAGCACGCCATGCCATCTGGGTGGGCGAAAGTTTTGTGGTCATTGCCGCACCTCTGGATAGACGGCGTTCGCGCGGTTGAGAGCTTCCTCTTGCGCCGGTTGCGCCACCAGCACCACGCCTTGCACAAAGATGCCCGGAGTGATGACCGCTTCCGGGTCGATGTGGCCGGGGGCCACGATCTTTCGGACTTGAACAATGGTGATCTGTGCCGCCGTGCACATCAGCGGGTTGAAATTCCGGGCTGCCATCCGGTAGGTCAGGTTGCCCAAGCGATCTGCTGTATCCGCCTTGATCAGCGCAAAATCCGCCTTCAGCCAGCGTTCTTGCACATAGGACTGTCCTTCAAAAACTTCGATGGGTTTGCCTTTCGCCAGATCGGTGCCAAAGCTGGTAGGGGTATAAAACGCTGGAATCCCGGCCCCACCGGCCCTGATACGTTCCGCCAAAGTGCCTTGTGGGACCAGTTCCAATTCAATTTGCCCCGCCAGATACCGCTCGGTGAACACCACAGGGTCGGCCGAGCGTGGGAAAGAGCAGATCAACTTGCGCACCATGCCCTGTTCGATCAGTGCGGCCAGCCCCACGTGTCCGTTCCCAGCATTGTTGTTGATGACCGTCAGGTCCTTGGGATGTCCGGTGGTGCAAAAGCGGTCGATCAGCGCATGAATAAGTTCAATCGGCGCGCCCGAGCCGCCAAATCCGCCGATCATCACAGTCATGCCATCTGTGATCCCCGCAACGGCAGCGGCCAGGTTGGCCAGCGTCTTGTCCATACAATCCTCCGTTCGGGGATGCGCCCCGGTCAGGCGGAAATAGCCGCAGTTTCTGCGACTCGTCTATAATTTTGTGCGATATAGTGTATTTGTTGAGTTATCGCACAAAACCACAGGCCAGTCAGATGATCAGCGACCGCGACACGATGGGTGGTTTGGCCAAAGGCCTGCGGGTGATTGAAACCTTTACCGCAGACCAGCCGCGCCAATCCATTGCCGAGGTCGCAGCCGCGTGCGGGCTGGACCGTGCGACATCGCGGCGGTGCCTGCTGACGCTGGCCCATCTTGGCTATGCTGATTACGACGGTAAATTCTTTACTCTGACGCCGCGGGTGTTGCGACTGGGCACGGCGTGTCTGGCCGCAATGCCGCTGCCCCAGATTGTGCAACCGTTGCTGGACGATCTTTCGGAACGGATCGGACAAAGTTCGTCCATCTCTATCCTTGATGGGGCAGAGATCGTCTATGTGGCGCGGGCGGCGCAGCGTAAGGTCATGTCGATTGGCCTGATGCCTGGGTCCCGGCTGCCTGCCTATTGCACCTCGATGGGGCGGGTGCTGCTGGCCGCTTTGCCGCAGGATAAGGCCGCGCTGATCCTTGGCGATGCGGCGTTGCCGGCCCGCACAGCCATGACCAAAACGGATCCGGCACTGATTCTGGATGAACTTACCCGCGTGCGGGCACAAGGGTATGCGTTGATTGATCAAGAGGTTGAACTTGGCCTGCGCTCTATCGCCGTACCGCTTTGGAATGGTCACAAGCAGACCGTGGCCGCAATCAATATCGGGGTCAGCGCGTTTCATCCCACGGGTGAGGATTTGCGCACCGCCTTCTTGCCAGAACTGCTGGGGCTGCAAGCAAACATCGCAAGCCTACTTCGATAAGGGCCCACTTTCCGCAGGTGTCACACCGATACCCGTTCGCCCAGTTCCACCACCCTGTTGCGCGGCAGGTGATAGTAATCCGATGGATCGGCCGAAAACCGGGACAGCAGCGCATAAATCCTGTCCAGCACCCGCCCCAGCCCTGCCGGGCTGGTGACAACCGGGCGCTTGCGGCCAAGGAAAAAGCTGGTGGTCATCACGTCAAACTTAAGCCCCTCACGCCGGGCGGCCCCCATGGCGCGGGAGACGTTCGGGGTCTCCATAAAACCGAACCGCAGGATCAGCCGCCCGAACTGCGGGCTAAGCCGTTCATAACTGGCGCGTTCTTCTGGGGTGGCGGTTGGCACGCGCATGGTTTCGACCGTCAGGAACACCGTCTGTTCGTGCATCACCCGGTTATGTTTCAGGTTGTGCAGCAGCGCGGTTGGCACCACTTCGGGGTCGGGTGTCAGAAAAAACGCAGTCCCCGGAATGATGTGTGCCGAACTGTGACCCATGGATTTGACAAAACTGGGCACCGAAATAGCCAACTTGTGATACTTGGCCAGCATGATCTGGGTGCCCCGCCACCACGCCCACATCAGGGTGCCAATCGCCATCGCAATCAGCACAGGGACAAAGCCCCCGTCCCATAGTTTCAGAAGGTTAGACCCCAGGAACGCAAATTCCAGCAGCGCAATCGGGGCTACCAGCAGCATGGCCACGGGCAGCCGCAAAATGCCGGTGTTGACCAGATACAGCACCGCCAGAACGGTGGTGATCACCATCGTGCCCGTCACCGCAATTCCGTAGGCCGAGGCAAGCGCAGATGAGGTTTCATACGTCATCACCAGCCAGACCACGCCCATCAGCAAGCCCCAGTTGACCACGCCGATGTAGATCTGCCCGCTTTGATCATGCGAGGTGTGGCGGATCGACATGCGCGGCAGCAACCCCAGCTGAATTGCCGCACGCGCCATTGAAAACGCCCCCGAGATCACCGCCTGGGCGGCGATAACCGTGGCCGCTGCGGTCAGCATGACCAGCACCGGCAACAGCGACTCCGGGGCCATGCGAAAGAATGGGTCGCTGATGGCGGTTGGGTCTCGCAGCACCAGCGCGCCTTGTCCCAGATAGTTCAGGACCAGCGCCGGAAACACCAGAATGACCCAGGCAATGGTAATCGGCCTGCGTCCAAAGTGGCCCAGATCAGCATACAGCGCCTCGGCCCCGGTCACAGCCAGAAAGATCGCTCCCATGACGATAAAGGCCACCTCACCATGATGCCACAGAAACCCTGCACCCCAGCCGGGGTTCATGGCGGCCAATACCCCGGGATTGCCGGATATTTGCCACAGGCCCAAACCCGCAAGTGTCAGAAACCAAACCACGGTGATCGGCCCGAAGGCGCCTGCAATGGCCGCTGTGCCCTTGCGCTGCACCCAGAACAGCAGCACCAGAATGATCAGCGTGGCCGGCACCACCCAGTGTTCCAGCGTCGGAAACACCAGCCCCGCACCCTCCATCGCCGACAGCACGGAAATCGCCGGGGTGATCATCGCGTCGCCTGCAAACAGCGCCGCCCCACCAATCGCAAGCGTCAACACCGGCACTGACCGCCGCCCGATGGCCAGCCGCACCAGCGTGTAAAGCGCCAGAATGCCGCCTTCGCCCCGGTTATCGGCGCGCAGCAGCAGGAAGACGTATTTCACCGTGACGATCAGGATCAGGGTCCAGATCAGCAAGGACAGGATGCCCAGCACCTCGGCCCGACCCGGCTCGGCAGCGCCGGTCGCCTTCAGCGCCTCGCGGAAGGCATAGATCGGCGAGGTGCCGATGTCGCCGTAGACCACCCCGATCGCACCCAGCGTCAGCAGGGCCAGACCCTGCCGGTGCGTCTCTTGCGGGTGGATGTCGGACGGCGCTTCCTGTTCGGACTTCAGGTAGTCCGCAATATCGATTGCTTCTGGGTCGAACAATGGCAGCGAAGGCTGCGCAGAGCGCAGGCCGGGGTCGTCGTTCAT
>JANNNF010000302.1:0-1745 GCA_031398405.1 Rhodobacterales bacterium
CATTCAAGAACACACAAGACTGCTTGGCTAATGCCAACAGTTGCTTTTTTCCAAGTACTCTATGGGGTCTGGGGGGAGGGGCGCCAACAGCGTCGCACACAACGTCACCCGTAGTATAGCGGACCCCGCCCGAAGCCCATCCGTCACTCCCGTGTCACATCCACTCCATACAGCCAGTCAAACTTGCGCAGCGGCATTGACGGGGCCACCCGCCCCACGACCCTCAACCCCGCATGGGCTACCACCCGCTGCAGTCCCGACAAATGATACAGTCGCGCATTCAGGCTGGCGGCGTCGACCACCCTTTTGCACCGCGGTGCGCGGGCGGCCTGAAAGGCTGCAAGCCCCGCACCCGGGCTGTCCGCCATGGCCAGACACTCGGCCAAAACCCAGGCATCCTCCAACGCCATCGAGGCACCTTGCGCCAAAAACGGCAGCATCGGGTGGGCGGCATCGCCAAGGATCACAGCCGCTCCGCGATCGTGCCAGCGCCTGGCAACCTTGTGGCGAAACAGGCCCCACAGATGCACCTCATCCACCCGATCCAGCCAGCCCCGTACCCTTGGCCCAAATCCCGCAAATGCAGTGCGCAGGGCGGCTGGATCATCACGGTGGCTCCACCCCTCTGCCGCCCAACCGCGACGCTCCTCAACCGCCACGATGTTGCGCAAGGCCCCGCTGCGCAGGGGATAGCTGACCAGATGGCACCCCGACCCCATATGAACTTCCACCACCGCAGGCCCGCCATCCCCCGCTATCACCGCGCGCCATGCCACCTGATGGGTGAAAAACGGCGCGACCTTGCCGGTCAGCGCAGCGCGCACCGCAGAATGCAGCCCATCTGCCCCGATCAGCAGGCCTGCCTCGCCCCGTGCGCCGCCAACGTCATACACCGCTTTCTTTCCAGCCAGATCAACCCGGTCGACCTTTTGCCCAAATCGAACCTCGACCCCGGCCTCGCGCGCACCGTCAGCCAACAGCCCAACCAGATCGGCGCGGTGGACGAAGTGATAGCCCTGATCCGGGCGCAACCGGGCCAGCTCCAACCGCGTCACCAACGCCGACGTCGCCCCATTGCGCAACTCAACCGCCTCTGCCCGCGTGGAACATGCGTCAAGCGCCGCCCCCAACCCCAAGGCGCGCAACACCACCGCCCCATTAGGGCTGATCTGGATGCCAGCGCCCACATCCTCTAATGCTGCGGACTGTTCCAGCACCACTACCTCCGCCCCACGCAGGGCCAATGCCCGCGCAGCGGCCAGACCTGCAATGCCTGCACCCAGTATGGTGACGGATTGGCCGATCAAACTCATGCTGCCCCCAAAAAACAAAAATGCCGGACCCTGCGGTCCGGCATAGCATGATCCACTGGCATAAGATCAATCGTCGCGGTGAACCTTCTCGCGCCGTTCGTGCCGTTCCTGCGCCTCCAGCGTCATGATGGCAATCGGGCGGGCATCCAGACGGCGCAGGCTGATCGGCTCTCCGGTCATCTCGCAATAGCCGTATTCGCCGTTATCAATCCGCCGCATCGCCGCATCGATCTTGGACACGAGTTTGCGCTGCCTGTCGCGGGTGCGCAGTTCCAACGCGCGGTCGGTTTCCTCACTCGCGCGGTCTGCGATATCGGGCACATTACGGCCGCTGTCTTGCAGGTTGTCAATGGTTTCGGCCGACTGGCCCTGCAACTCGGCTTTCCAGACCAGCAACTTGCGACGGAAATATTCAAGCTGGCGGTCGTTCAT
>JANNNF010000441.1:0-2731 GCA_031398405.1 Rhodobacterales bacterium
CCCTGCACCCGGCCGTAGAACATGAAATAGCCCACGACCACCGCCAGCAGCGCTGCGAGGCACACCGAAAGTGCCAGTGCCAGCAGGGTAAAGCCGTAGGCGGCCCCGAAGTTCAGCGTCAGCACTCCGTAGCCATAGCCCGCCAGGCCGAAGAACGCGGTCTGACCAAAGGAAAGCGACCCGGCATAGCCCCAGATCACCCCCAGCCCCATGGCCATGAACGTCCAGACAAGGAAATACGCCGTGTTTCCCACCGTCCAGCCATCCACGAACATCGGGTAGATCACAGCCACCAACACGGCGAGAGCAAAGCCGATCCAGAATCCACGGCCACGTCCCATGGTTTGCGGCCCCTCCAGCCGCGATAGCCACAGCGCCAACGTGTTGCGCTGTTGCTGTGGAGTGGCGTCGATTAAAGACGGCCCTGCACCCAGTCCATACTTGTCTTGCCCGGTCATTTGCGCCCCCCCAGAATCCAGCCCGAAAGGCCGCCCGGAAGTACTCGGATCACGATTATGACGGTGATCAGTAGGCCGATCTGGCCAAACAACTGGCCCTGCCACGCCGTTAGCCCCGACCGGATCACGGCAAGGATTGCCGCCGCAGGTGCGGCGCCAAGGAAGATGTCGCCGCCCCCGATCACCACGGTGACAAAACTTTCCACCATGAAGGTTGCACCCATCGTGGGCACCAGCGTCATCGTGGGGGCATAAAGTCCGCCTGCCAGCCCGGCGAGTGCCGCGCCAAGGCCAAAGGTCAGCGTGTAGACGCGCCCGGTATCGACCCCCGTCGCCCGGGCCATGCGCGGCAACTGGATCGTGGCCCGCGCGATCACCCCGGCGCGGGTGTGGTAAAACAACAGGTACAACCCCACAAGCAACAGAACCGCAATGCCCATCAACACCAGGCGATAGGTGGAATATGAGAACCCGCCAACGGTAAAACTGCCTAAAGGCGTGCCAACCCCTTGCATGGTCGATCCCAGCACGATCAGCACGCCCTGCGTTGCGATCATGCTGATCCCCCATGTGGCCACGATGGAATCCAGCGGCCGGTTATACAGGTGTCGGATGATCGTCACCTCCAGCAGCATACCCATCAGACCAGCGACAAGAGACCCGCCCACAATCGCCAGGGGCAATGGCAGGCCAAGCTGGGCAAAGCTGACGGTCATGTAGGCCCCGCACATGATGAATTCACCGTGCGCTAGGTTGATGACCCCCATCATTCCGAAAATTATCGCCAACCCCATCGATGCGATCACCAGGAAGGCGAAGGCGTCTCCGAACTGGTAGAAGAACGAAAATAATGTCGATAGCACGCCCGTCTCCTTGTAATGATCGGCGCTCGGCTCCTCGGGGCAGATACTGAGCTGCGGAAAGGTTCCGGGGGCGTAGTTGCCCCCGGATCTTGGATCCTCAGTTCGCCGGAGGCGGGCTTGACGGGGTGTATTGTGCGCTCGGGTCGTTCTTGGTCAGATCGCACCCGGCGTCGCCCAGCCAGTAAGGCGCGATGTTTTCCCATGTGGTGGGAAAGGTAATGCTGTGATCAGCCTCGACCTTGGCCAGATAGATGGTGTGCGACATATGCTGGCTTTTCGGATCAAGGCAGACTTTGCCAGACGGCCCGTCGAAACAGACATCGCCCTTGGCCAGTTCGGCCCGCAACGCTGCATGTTCGGTCGTGCCCGCGCGTTCCACCATCTGCTTGTAAAGATACATCGCGATGTAGGAGTTGGCGGCTTCCTGATTGATGTATGGCTCGTTGGGGAAGCGGGCGCGGAACTTCTCGACAAAGGCCTTAGCGGCAGGAGTATCCACTTCCTCAATGAAGTTAGTGGTCACATACATGTCTTTCAGGCTGGGCGGTGTGAAACGCTTGTGCTCGTACCCCTGACCGACGTTCACCGAAGACGCCATCGGCAGGTTCACGTTGGCCGCAGCCGCCTGTTCATAGTAGGACGCCTGCGCCGCCCCAACCAGAAGTGTCACCACAAAGCCGGGTTTCGCCGCCTGGATGTTCTGTATGGACTGCCCGAACTGCGATACGCCCAGCGGAATAAATTCTTCGCCCACCATCGTGCCGCCGTTTTCTTCCACGATGTTGCGGACCCATTCAGCCGAGATTTGGCCAAAATTGTAATCGGCAGCCAGCGTGTATACGTTCTTGCCATATTTTTCCATCATCCACGGAATCAGGGTCGAGAACTGCTGTTCCGGCACCGCCCCCGTGACGATCATGTTGGCGTCGCAGACCCCGCCTTCATACTGGTTGTTGTAAAACGCCAAACCGTCGAACTGATTGACGATCGGGCGATACGCCTCCCGCGAGGCAGACGAAAAGCCTGCGAAAACGACATCCACTTTGTCACTTTGCAGCACGCGGCGCATGAACTCCTGATACCGGGTGTTATCGGACTGAGTGTCATAGGCCACCAACTCGACTGGGCGTCCGCCGATGCCACCTGCGGCGTTGATTTCCTCAGCCGCTAGCGTGATCGCGCTGACTTTGACCATGGTCGCGGCGGCAAAATCGCCTGACTGATCTTCTAGAACGCCAATCTTGATAGCATCCTGCGCAAAACTGGCAGACGCCGTCAGGGCGGCAACGGCAACCCCAAGGCGTAGGGCCTTTACGATTTTACTTCCACTGGGCATAGTAGACCTCCTTGTTATGGTTGTTTGGTTTTCCGCTCATGCGCTGCTGTGCCGGCGAGACGCATGGAGGATGT
>JANNNF010000513.1:0-2352 GCA_031398405.1 Rhodobacterales bacterium
CCAATGCAGCGGTCGGTTCGTCCATGATGACCAGCTTGGATTTGAAAGCGGCGGTGCGGGCGATGGCCACGCATTGCCGCTGCCCCCCGCTCATGTTGCGGATGGTGTTCATCAGGTTCGGGATCTTCACCCCGGTCTTGACCAATGCGGCCATCGTCGCCTCGCGCATTGCCCTTTTGTCGAGGATCGAAAACGGGCCGAGGTTGAAGCGGATCTTCTCGCGGCCCAGAAACAGGTTCGACGGCACGTCCAGATCGTCGGCCAGCGCAAGCGTCTGGAACACAGTTTCAATCCCCGCCTCGCGCGCTTCGATCGGCGAGTTGAACGTATGCGCCACCCCGTCGAACACGATCTGGCCGCGCGTTGGCATCTCGACCCCGGTGATCTGCCGCACAAACGTCGATTTGCCCGCGCCATTGTCACCCATGATCGCGACATGCTCGCCACGCCGCAGGGCAAAGTTCGCCTCGGTCAACGCATGCACGCCGCCATAGTGTTTGGTCAGACCGCGGGCTTCCAGAATGAAATCGGTCATCAGCCGCGCCCCCGTTTGGTCTGCCGCCACTGGTCCAGCACAACGGCGCCGACGATGATCACACCTTTGACCATTTCCTGATAGTAGGCGTCGAGTTTCAGGAACGTGAACCCGCTGATGATCACACCAAAGATCAGTGCCCCAAGACAGGTGCCAATGATCGACCCGCGCCCGCCTTGCAGACTGATCCCCCCGATCACCGCCATGGCGATGGCGTCGAGTTCATACATCACCCCCATGCCCGCCTGCGCCGTCAGGTTCTTGGACGACAGCACGATGGCCGCCAGCGCGGCCAGCGCCCCGGCGATGGTATAGACCAACACCTTGTGTCCGGTGACATTTATGCCCGACATTCGCGCCGCCGCCTCGTTCGAACCGATGGCATAGCAGTGCCGCCCATATTTTGTCTGGGTCATGATCAGGTGGAACAGTACGGCCAGGCTTACGAAGATCACCACGGGCATCATGCCCTGGCCGATGGAAGCGTAACCTTCGGTCGGGAAGGAAATCGGGTTGCCCTTGGACCACCATTTCGCGCTGCCGCGTGCCGCAACCATCATGCCCAGCGTAGCGATGAACGGCGGAATGCGGGTGTAGGCAATCAACAAGCCGTTGATCAGACCGGCGAACAGCCCACAGGCCAGACCCACGACCAGTGGCACGATCACCGGCAGGTCCATCCACGCGGGGCCGAAAATGGCCTTGGGGTTCGGATTGCCGTTTACCATGGCCACCTGCGCAAAACTCATCGCGACCATCGCTGTGACCCCGACGATGGACCCGGACGACAGATCAATTCCGCCGGTGATGATCACCTGCGTCACGCCCAAAGCGATGATCCCGACAATGGCCACCTGCAGGATGATGATTTGCAACCGCGCCTCGTTGAACAGCGAGTCCACGTTCTCGCGCGTGTTGAACAGGAAACTGTCGCCCACGACAAACTGCCCTAGCACCTCGAACGCGACGATGATCAGAACCAGCGCCGCCAGCACGTTAAGCTCGGGCGGCCGGTTTCGCTTGGCCGGGTCATACGTCAACCCGCCGATCCCGTGCGTAGTGTTTGCCATCAATCGCCCTCCCCGTTCGGTGTGGTCCCGGCCTGCAGGATACGGCAGGTTAGGCCGAAAGGGCGGCACGAAAGCGCCGCCCTTTGCATGTTCCGAAAGTTCAGTTCTTGGCCAGATAATCGGCGAGGTTCGCCGGGGTCACCAATTCGAACGGCACATAGACCTTCTGTTCGACTGCCTCACCCGCCGCCAGCTTGACCGCCGCGTCCAAAGCGCCACCACCCTGCGCCGCCGCGTTCTGGAACACGGTGATGTCAAGTTCACCCGCCTGCATGGACGCCAGCGCATCCTGGGTTGCGTCCACGCCCGAGACGATGACCGAAGCCATGTCGATGCCAGCCGCTTTCATCGCCTGGATCGCGCCTAGCGCCATCTCGTCGTTGTTGGCCAGCACTCCATCAAAAGCGGCGCCGGTCGACAGCCAGTTGGTCATCAGGCTTTGCGCCTGATCGCGACTCCAATTCGCGGTCTGCTGGTCGATCACGGTAACCTTGACCGCACATTTGCCGGCGTCGATCACGTCGGTGTAGTTCTGCGTGCGCTGCACGGCGGCCTGGTTCGACAACTCGCCTTGCATGACATAGACGCTGACCTCGGTCTTGCCAGCCGCTGCCCACTGGGTGCACTGCTCGGTGAAGCCCTGACTGGACGACTCCACCTCGTTCGAGGCGACGAAAGCCTGATTGTCGGGCAGCGTGTCGACGTTGATCGGCTGGCGGTTTACATAGACCAGCGGCACACCGGCGG
>JANNNF010000005.1:0-9457 GCA_031398405.1 Rhodobacterales bacterium
CATGTTTCCCCACAAAATATAGGGGATCAACCCCACCTTTAAGCAGGATTTCGCCAGAGCTACCGGATATTGGGGTTACCAGTTGTCTTTGAACCATTTCACCGCCCGTTTCAGCGACCGCGCGGGGTAGCGTTCGGCGGGAATCTCGAAATCCCACCATTCGTCTTGCGGGTGGGCGGCGAACAGGCACAGCCCCACAGCCGACCCGAAGGCTGGCCCGGTTGCGGCTTGCGGCAGCCCCTGGACGCGCAAGGGGCGCCCCAGACGTACCCTCTGGCCCAAAATACGCGCGGCCAAACCGTCCAGCCCCGGGATCTGGCTTGCGCCCCCGGTCAGGACGATCTGCTGGCTAGGCAGGTGATCAAAGCCCGCCGCATCCAGCCGCGCGCGGGTTTCTTCCAGAATTTCCTCAACCCGTGGGCGCATGATCCCGATCAGTTCGGTCCGGCTGACCTGACGACGGTCTTTTTCCCAATCGCCACTGTCGCCGCCAATGTCGATCATCTCACGATCATCCATGCCAGTCGCATAAAGCCCGCCGAACCGCGTCTTGATACGTTCTGCGGTGGCCATATCAACCTGCAGGCCCATGGAAATATCGGACGTCACATGATCGCCACCCATGCGCACGCTATCCGCATAAATCATGTGCTTTTTCATGAAGATCGAGATGCCGGTGGCACCGCCGCCCATGTCAATGCAGGCGGCCCCCAGTTCCTGTTCGTCTTCCACCAGCGATGAGATCCCCGAGACATAGGCCGAGGACGCAATCCCCGCCAATTCCAGATCGCAACGCTTGATGCAATACAGCAGATTCTGCACCACCGACCCATCCACCGACAGCAGGTGCATGTCGCAAGCCAGTCGGTTGCCGATCTGCCCGCGCGGGTCGCCAAGGCCGGTGCGATGATCCAGCGCAAAGTTCACCGGTTGCGCGTGCATCACTTCGCGGCCATGGCCAATGTCAGGCACATCGCAGGCGGCCAGAACCGAGGCCACGTCCTGCTCCGTCACCACCGAGTCTTGCAAATCCCATTCGCCCGCCAGACCGTAACTGCGGGGCTCGGCACCGGAAAAGCAGGCGATCACATGGTCGACCCGCACATTCGCCATCTTCTGCGCGGCCTGAACGGCGGTGCGAATGGCGCGCTCGGTCTCATTCATCACGGCAATCTCGCCAAAGCGCACCCCGCGCGACCGGGTTGTGGCCGCACCGATCACCCGGAACTGCGACTGTCCCGCCATGGGACCGACGCCATCCGCCTCGCGCAGCTTGTCCGGCCCGTCAAAGCGCAGGATCAGGCAGGCGATCTTGCTGGTGCCCACGTCAAGAATAGCTATCACACCGCGCTGCATGGCCGCCTTGCGCATATTCCGCATGGCCCGCTGGGATTGATAGAGATCGGTCATAATTCGTTCTCCACTGGCTCGATCCCTTGGGCGCGGCGCAATTCGACAAAGGCGAAGGGCGTCAGACGCACAGTGGGGCGATGTTCATTTCTAAGGTCGATGGTTGAAAGCGCACGGGCGAGGATATCTTGCGCTTTGTCCAGCACAAGCAGGCGTTCAAGGGCGCGAACCGGGTTGGTGGCAGGCAGGTTGATGCGCTGATCGCGGTCAAGGATAATATCCCACCGCCGCGCACCCACGCGGATCATGCCCCGGATGCGGGGGGCCAGCGGGCTGGCCGCTGCAAGAATTTCAAGGGCCTCGTCGGTGGCAAGATTGGCCCCCTGCCCGGCAATCAGCGGCAGATCGGGCCGGTCGGTTCTGGAACCAAGCCCCGCCACGCGGTGGCCTGTCTGATCCAGCATTTCCAGCGTATCTTCATGCCGCCACACAAACACGGGCTGGCGTTCGGTGATCAGAACTTGCAAAATTCCCTCCGACCGCACCCGCAATTCGGCCTGCTGCACCGCGTCCAGCGCCTCAACGCGCAGGCGGGCCGCGTCCAGATCCATATCGAAGGACGATTGTGGCAAAGGCAACGCCAGCTTGGCGCGCACGGCCTCGGCCAACTCGTCTGACGCACCTTCGACCGACACCAGGCTGACCATGAATTCCGGGCGCTGTTCAAACTTGGTGCGCAGATCGGTAAAAGCCCCGGTAAGCCCGTCGCGCCGCGATTGGTCCGCAAGATACAGTCCGGTGGCAGCCAGCAAGACAAACGTGGGCAGGCCGACACGAAACAGGGTGCGGAACATCGGTGTCAGCATCAGACGCTGACGACGATACGCCCAACGGCTTGGGGCCGGGTCGCGGCGCAGCGGTTCAACGCTGCGTTTGGGTGCCCTTAGCGATTGCATGAGGCATCCTTTACAATCCAGTCGCACAGTTGCGAAAACGACATTCCCATGAACGCCGCCTGTTCGGGTGCCAGCGAGGTGGAGGTCATTCCGGGTTGAGTGTTGGTTTCCAGCAAGATCAGACCATCAAGGCCCCGGGCTTCATCCCAACGAAAATCGGTGCGGCTCAGGCCACGGCAACCAAGGGCCATATGGGCACGCAGGGCATAGTCCATGCAGGCATCAGCGATTTCCGCAGGCACGGGGGCAGGCAGAATATGGCGACTGCCGCCTGTTTTGTATTTGGCATCATAGTCATACCAGCCATCAGTCAGAATATCGGTCACGCAAAGCGCCCGATCCCCAAGGACCGAAACCGTCAACTCGCGCCCCGGTGCGTAGGTTTCCACCATCACCACATCGGGCATGGTTTTGGCCAGACGCGGCGCATTGCTGCCGGGATGCACGATGTAGACGCCGACGGACGAGCCTTCGTTGTTAGGCTTGACCACATAAGGGGGAGCCAGCACATGGCTTGCTTCCACCTCATGCTTTGTGGCCAACACCGATTGCACGATTGGCAGACCTGCCGAGACGAACGCGTCCTTGGCCCGCGCTTTGTCCATCGCCAAAGCCGAGGCCAGAACCCCCGAATGAGTATAGGGGATGCGCAACCATTCCAGCAGGCCTTGCACGCAGCCATCTTCACCCCAACGGCCATGCAGGGCATTGAAACACACATCGGGCTTTATCTCAGACAAACGGTCGGCAAGATCGGGGCCGCAATCGACCTCAATTACCTCGTACCCCGCCTCGCGTAGCGCTGCTGCACAGGCATTGCCTGTGGACAGAGACACCTCCCGCTCTGCGGAAGCGCCACCTTTCAGAACCGCCACACGGGACATCTTGCCTGATGCGCCCGCCATACTCTGCCTCGTCCGGGTCTTTTTGACCCGCTGTATTATTATTTGCGGACTGTTTCGCCGACCCGCATGATTTCCCACTCTAGCGTGATACCGCGCTGTTGGTAAACCTTTTTTCGGACCTCCTCGCCCAGATTTTCCAGATCGGCGGCAGTGGCGCCGCCGGTGTTGATCAAAAAGTTGGAATGCATCTGGCTCATCTGGGCGCCGCCAAGGGTGGCCCCGCGCATGCCCGCATCGTCAATCACCTTCCAAGCCTTCAGATCCTGCACATCATCGGCGCGGCCGGTGCTGGAGAACCCGGCCGGATTGCGGAACGTGGACCCGGCAGAGCGGTCCTTGGTCGGCTGGCTTGCATCGCGCTTGGCAATCTGGTCGGCCATCCGCGCCTCCAAGGTTGACGGATCACCCGGTGCGGCGCGGAAGGTCGCCCCGACAATCACCGCCCCGGCGGGCAGGTCAGACTGGCGATAGCGCAGATTCAGTTCAACGGCGGGCAAGGTTTCGATGCGGCCAGACCGCGTGATGATGCGGATATCGACAAGGTGATCAGCCACATAAGACCCATAACAGCCCGCGTTCATCCGCACCGCGCCGCCGATGCTGCCGGGAATGGTCCGAAGAAACGTAAGATCCAACCCCGCCTCTGCCGCCTTGCGCGCAACATGCGCATCAAGGCACGCGGCCCCTGCGGTCACAGTGTCGCCATCGGTCGCAATACTGTTGAACCCCCGCCCCAGCCGGATCACGACAGCCCGGATGCCACCATCCCGCACGATCAGGTTGGACCCGACCCCCATCGGAAATACCGGAATAGCGGGGTCCAAAGCGGCCAGAAAGGCAGCTAGATCAGCCTCATCCGCAGGCTGAAACAGCCAATCTGCAGGCCCTCCCACGCGGAGCCAGGTCAGATCCGCCAAGGGGCGATCAGGGGTTAGCGGGCCGCGGGGTTTTGGAATGTCGGTCATAGCCGGTTTTTTGCGGCTTTTGATCCGCAGGCGCAAGGGGCTGCCCCTTTTTCGGCGCGGCTATCAGCGCGACAATCCGCTGACCAATGGCTTGGCTGCCTTTCGCCGAGGGGTGAATCAAGTCAACCTGATGGTAGGATCGGTCCTTGTAGGGCACGAGGTCTGCCAGCAGCACATACTGCATCCCAGGCTCCAGTGCCGCCAAACGCTGCATCCGGCGGTCCAGTTCATTGCCTGCAGGGCCGCAGGATTTGATCAGGGTTTGCACACCGGGATTGCGCAGATAGCCAGTGTAAATCACCCGCGCGCCATCGCTGACCAGGGTTTTGACCATTGCTGGAATGGCACCGCTGCGCCCGTCGGAGGAAATCAGCCGGTTTATCACCCCGTCGCAGCGGCCACAGCCACAGCCAAACAGCAGATCATTGCCGCCGCCGTTCAGCACGACATAGTCCCACGGGCCGGGCCGGTACTGCTTGGGAATGTTCAACCCGGCACTGCCTGAAATCGGCAGGGCATAGAAATAGCGCGCGCCGGGAACCGACCTGTCCACCACCTCGCGCCCCAGACCCGCCTCGATCACGGCCGCCACCGATTGGCCGGTAACGCGGTTCGACGCCATCATGGAATCGCCCAGCAGCAGGATCTTGGCCTCACCGCCGCGCGGCACAGGCTCGCCGCAACTGAGCAGTAGGAACAGGGCGACAAGGGACATAAACTTCGCAAACATCGTCAAACTCTTTTGCCGGACCGGGTGGTTAATGCCGCCTTATCAGGGTGCTTTGCGGCAGAGTTGTGACGGCTTTACTCCGCCGGTTCCTTGCCCTTCACTGTTCGCTTGACCCACCGCCACAGGTACACCACCGGCCAACGCAGCACACTTGCGCCCCCCGCCAGAATGACCATCCCCCAGATCGGGCCGTTCACATAGGTGACCCAGCCCACCAGGGGAATCCCGACGGCGATCAGCACATAAGCGTTGCGCCAGTGCTGATCGCGGGATGGAAACATGGCGATCACATTGGCGGCAATCAGCCAAAGAAATGCGGCGATCAGGGGTAGGGTCATGCTTTGGTGTCCCCTTCCAGTTCGGATGGCAATTGCACGGGCAGGCCCAATGCCTTGCGGGCAAAGTAGATCAGCGGGTTGCGGAACATCGACAAAAACGCAGCTATTGCAGCCACACCGATCAAGGCCCCGTGCTGCCAGCCGATCCAGCCAATCAGCAGGGGGGCTGCGATCAGTAGGGTGATCCCCGGCACATACTGGCGGCGCATCGGCAGCATCGCCGTGACGGTGGCGGCCAGCACCCAGACGCAACCAGCGATCAAAGCGGGGCTCATGCGACCACCGTGGGGTGCCGAAGTTTCTTCAAAGAAACTTGCAAAATCCTGCAAAGGATTTTGGCCCCGGTCATGCCGCCTGCCCCATCAACCGGGCGGGCAGGCCATTGGCCCAACCAGAAATCGTCCCCGCCCCAAGACAGACCACCATGTCACCGGGCCGTGCCTGTTCGCGCACAAGGCGCGCGAGGTCTGCCTCATCCATAATCGCGCGGGCGTGACGGTGGCCATGGGCGATCAGGCCTGCGACCAGATCATCACGGGAGGCCCCGGCAATCGGATCTTCGCCTGCCGCGTAAACGTCGGCAATCGCGACAACATCGGCCTCATTGAAACAGGTGCAGAAATCCTCAAACAGGCTGTGCAGGCGGGTATAGCGGTGGGGTTGATGCACGGCGATGATGCGGCCCTTGGTCGATTGTCGGGCGGCACGCAGCACGGCGGCAATTTCAACCGGGTGATGGCCGTAATCGTCGATAATGGTCACACCGCCCACTTCGGCCACCTTGGTAAAGCGGCGGTTGACGCCGGCAAAACCGGCCAAAGCTTCACGAATTTCGTCTTTCTTCATGCCCAGATGGCGGGCAACGGCGACAGCAGACAGCGCATTGCTGACGTTGTGATCGCCGGGCATCGGCAAGGTACAGCCTTCAATCACCACCCCCTGCCCTTCGCCTTGCAAGGCGATGTCGAAATGCGCCACACCGTTTTCATAGGTCAGGTTCGTCGCCCGCACGTCGGCCTGCGCGTTGAAGCCGAAGGTCACAATCCGGCGGTCAGTGACACGTCCCACCAAGGCCTGCACCTCGGCATGGTCAGTGCAGCAGACGGCAAGGCCATAAAACGGGATGTTGCTGACAAAATCGTAAAATCCCTTCCTCAGTGCATCAAAGGTGCCCCAGTGTTCCATATGTTCGGGGTCGATGTTGGTGACGATGGCAATGGTGGCGGGCAGGCGGTTGAACGACCCGTCGCTCTCATCGGCCTCGACCACCATCCATTCCCCCGCCCCGGCGCGTGCGTTGGACCCATAGGCGTGAATTACGCCGCCATTGATCACGGTCGGGTCAAACCCTCCCTTGTCTAACAGGGTTGCAACCATGGTCGTGGTGGTCGTCTTGCCGTGCGTCCCCGCAATCGCGATGTTGGACCGCAGGCGCATCAATTCGGCCAGCATTTCGGCGCGCCGCACCACCGGCAGGCCGCGACGACGCGCCTCCTCCAGTTCCGGATTGCCCTTCTTGATCGCAGAAGAAATCACCACCACCGCCGCCTCGCCAATGTTCTCAGCCCGCTGGCCTTCATGGAACGCAGCACCCAAGGCGACCAGCCGGTCAGTGATCTTGCTGGCCTTGGCGTCCGACCCCTGCACTGCAAAGCCTTGGGTCATCAGAACCTCGGCAATGCCCGACATGCCGATACCGCCAATGCCGACGAAATGAATGGGCCCCAATTCCAGGGGAAGTTTGGTCGCGGCGCTCATGGGGAGTGTCCTTCGGCGAGGGTCAGAACCAACGCGACCAGACGGTCGGTGGCATCGGGGCGAGCAACGGCCAACGCAGCGCGGGCCATCTGTTCGGCCAGTCTCGGCTGGCCCAGAATGTCGGCCATGTGACGGCTGAGGCTGGTCGCGTCAAGCAGGTTTTCTGAAATCACGATCGCAGCCCCGCCGTGCATTAGGCCGGCTGCATTGGCGGTCTGATGGTCGCCCGTTGCTGCGGCAAACGGGATCAGGATCGACGGGCGGCCAATCACAGAGATATCTGCAACCGAGGACGCCCCGGCCCGGCTGATCACCAGTTGGGCTTCGGACAGGCGGCGGGGAATGTCAGTGAAGAAGGGCTGCACTTCAGCGTCAATACCAGCGGCGTCATAGGCTGCAATCGCGCGGGCGGCATCCTCTGCGCGCGCCTGATGCGCCACCCGCAGGCTCTGGCGCAGCGCGTCCGGCAAGGCGGCGACAGCGGCGGGCACCACGTCTGACAAGATGCGCGCGCCTTGGCTACCGCCGATCACCAACAGGCTCATCGGATACTCGCCGGGCGGAATGTACCCCGCACCGGCGCGGTCGAGCACGGTCTGCCGCACAGGGTTGCCAGTGTGTTCACCCGTCACTCCATCGGGCAAGGGCGTGGGCCAGGTGCCACAGGCCACCTTGCTGACCCGTGAGGCAAATAGCTTGTTCACCCGCCCCAGCACGCCATTTTGTTCATGGATCATCCGGGGCCTGCGCACGATCAGCGCAGCGCTCAGCGCCGGGATCGACGGATAGCCGCCAAACCCCACCACCACCGCAGGCCTATCGCGCCACATGGACCAGACCGCACCCGCGATGCCGCCCGCAATACGCAACGGCACTATCGCCTTGGCGACCAACCCGCCTCGCGCAAAGGTGGCAGAGGTCACCTGTTCAATCACCACCTCTGCCGGAAAGCCGCCCGCATACCGCGCGCCGCGATCATCGGTGGACAGCTTTACCCGCCAACCGCGCGCGATCATCGCCTCTGCCAGCGCCTGCGCGGGGAACATATGCCCCCCCGTGCCGCCCGCCGCGATCAGCAGCAAAGGTGCCATCAGCGCCCCCGCTTGAAGATATCACTCATCTTGTCCCGTGGCCGCACACGGGTCAGCGCCAGCAGCATCCCCACCGTCAAGCCCGCCGCAATCACCGAAGACCCACCATAGCTGACGAACGGCAGGGTCATCCCCTTGGCGGGCAACAGGCGCACCGCCACCCCCATATTGATCATCGCCTGCACGCCAAACACGCAGGCCAGACCTGCCCCGGCCAGCCGGATGAACGGATCACGTTCCTGCATCAGCCGCAGCAAGGATCGCACCACGATCACGCCATACAGCGCGATGATGCACAGCACCAATATCAGTCCGTATTCTTCAGCTGCTACCGCGATGATGAAATCGGTATGCGCATCGGGCAGCGACCATTTCACTTGGCCCTCGCCCACACCGACGCCAAAAAATCCACCCTCTTGAATGGCATTGGCGGCATAGCCAAGCTGGGTGCGCGGGTCCACATCAGGCGACAGGAACCCGTTGATCCGGCGGGCAAAATGTTCAGAGCTTTCATAGGCCGCGAACCCGCCGACAGCCACAATCCCCGACACCACCACGATCAGCAACATTGGCGCGCCTGCGATGAAATAGATCACCCCCCAAGAAAACAGCACCAAGGCCGATTGGCCGAAATCCGGCTGCATTGCCAGAAATCCCACCACGATCATTGCCAGCAGAAAAGACGCTGACTTGCCGGGCGGGCCATTAAGGTCGGTAGAGGCCGCCATGAGCCAGCCGCAAACCACCACAAATCCCGGTTTCAGAAACTCTGACGGCTGAAAACTGGCAAAGCCAAAGCTGAACCAGCGCACCGCCCCTTTGCCAAAATCGGTGCCAAACACGGGCAGCAGCATCAGCGCCACCATCGACGCCGCAAACCCAAGCACCCCCAACCGCCGCACCATGATGGGGGAAAGCATCGAGGCCCCGACCATCGCCGCAAGAGCCATGCCGCCAAAAAACGCCTGCCGCTGCACGTAATAGAACGGCTCCAGCCCGTTTCGGCTGGCCAGCGGCACCGAGGCCGCAAGCCCCAGCAGCAGCCCGATGCCAAACAGCACAAACACACAGGTCAGTGACCATTTGTCGATGGTCCGCCACCAACGGGGAAGAATAGGTTCCGTCACCCGTACCGGGTTGGAGCCATAGACCATTTCAGTCATGGGAAAACCGCCTGATTTGCCTGCACTGCCTTAGCCCGGATGTACCCCCGGATCATTTGAAAAAGAGTAGCGGCAAATCGGGCCTAACGCTAGTCCAGAATCCGCCCTGTGCCCGACACAGTAACACATTGGCCCAAATATCCAGAGGCAACGGCGCGGCGAAGGAAGGGCAAACTGCCCATCTCCGGCACTACCCACCAA
>JANNNF010000035.1:0-10706 GCA_031398405.1 Rhodobacterales bacterium
CGCAGAACGCCAAGGCGGCATGATGACCTAGACAGAGGGAGTAAAAGGGGAGGAGGAAGCCAGGTTTGCGGGCCACCGCGCGCCTGAACAAATACGGAAGTTCGGAAAAAGAAAACGATGCAAATCCTTGTCGGCCCGCATTTTCCCCGGCGTGCGTGGGGTGGTGGCGTCCCTGTCTGGCGGTCAACTTCACACGGTGGCCATTGCCCGGTCCCGGCTGCTGGACCCCCAGCTGATCTTGCTGGATGAACCCACCGCCGCGCTTGGTGTGGCGCAGACCGCCGAGGTGCTGGATATGATTGAACGCGGCCGCGACAAGGGTCTGGGTGTCATCCTGATCAGCCATAACATGGAGGACGTGCGCGCCGTGGCCGACCGCATCGTGGTGCTGCGCCTTGGCCGCAACAACGGCGTCTTTACCCCCGATGCATCCAACACCGAACTGGTCAGCGCCATTACCGGGGCATCGAACAATTCTGTCTCGCGCCGTGCCGGTCGCCGCGCCGCCATTGGAGAAACGGTATGAGCCAGAATTCAAAGCGCGTAAACAAACCTTTGCTGGACCGCGCCGATATGCGGGTGAAACATCAGGCCGGGATCGGTGGGGCGATTACCACCTTCATCGACCGCGTGAAATCGGGGGATCTGGGGTCGGTGCCGGTGGTGGTCGGTCTGGCGATCATCTGGACGGTGTTTCGGTACTGAACCCGATTTTCCTGTCGCCCAACAATCTTGCCAACATGCTGTTTGATGCATCCACCGTGGGCATCATCGCGCTTGGCATTGTCTGTATTCTGATGGTGGGTGAAATTGACCTGTCTGTCGGTTCGGTCAGTGGTTTGGCCTCTGCCATGGTCGGGGTGCTGTGGGTCAATATGGGCTGGCCGGTTTGGCTGTCGATTGTGGCGGCGATTGCCGTGGGGGCGGTGTTCGGCAAGGTCTATACCGCGCTGTTCAACCGTTTGGGGATGCCGAGTTTCGTGTCTACCCTTGCCGGATTGCTGGCCGTTCTGGGCTTGCAACTGTACATCCTTGGGCCAACCGGGTCGATCAACCTGCCGTATGAAACCGCCCTTGTCAGCTTTGGCCAGACCATGGTCATGGCAACGTGGTTGTCCTTGGTGTCTGCCCTGTTGCCCGGTCTGGTGCTGCTGATCAGCGGTGCGCGGGCGATTGCGCGGCGCTAGGCGGCCAACCTGTCGTCACCGTCGATGTCGGGCCTGCTGATTCGCGCCGCAAGCTTGACGATCGTGCTGGAGGGCATCGTTCTGTACCTGAACCAGGGCCGGGGGGTGCCGTGGATGTTCGCGCTGTTCGTATGCCTCGTGATTGCAATGAACTACGCGCTGACCCGCACCCAATGGGACCTCTCTATGCAGGCGGTTGGCGGCAACCGAGAAGCTGCCCGCCGTTCAGGCATCAACGTGCGCTTCCTCTACGGTTCCGCCTTCGTGCTGTGTTCAATGTTCGCAGCCTTTGGCGGTGTCCTTGCCGCTGCGCGCCTTGCCTCCAGCAGCCAGCGGAAGGGAACCGGCGACGTGAACCTGAACGCCATCGCAGCTGCAGTCATTGGCGGCACCAGCCTGTTTGGCGGGCGTGGTTCGGCCTATTCCGCCTTGCTGGGGATCATCGTGATTTAGTCGATTTCCAGTGGCCTGACCCAACTCGATCTGACGTCCTCGCTTCGCTACATGATCACCGGGGGCGTTCTTGCCGTCGCGGTCATCATCGACTCTCCCGCCCGCCGTTCGCGCGTCAGCCATAGCCGTGCATGAAGGAACCTTGAAATGACATTGAACTTGATTGGAAAAGTCGTCGCTGTGACCGGGGCTTCCTTGGGAATCGGACTGGAATGTGCCAAGGCGATGCTGGCGGCGGGTGCTGTGGTCGTGCTGATCGACCGGGCGGGCGACAAGCTGGCCACGATTACCGTGACCTGGGGCCAAACGCGCGGCCCCTGATGATTGACCTGTTGGACCTGGCTTCGGTCAAGACCATGCTGCCCGGCATTCTTGCGGCGGCGGGTGGCCTCGACATCTTTCACGCCAACGCCGGGGCCCATGTGGGCGGCGAGGTCGCAAGCGGCGATCCCGACGCTTGGGACCGGATGCTGAACCTGAACATCAATGCGACCTTCCGGTCGATCCATGCCATTCTGCCGCATATAATCAATCAGAAATCGGGCGATGTGATCGTGACCAGCTCTATCGCAGGCATCGTTCTGGTGATGTGAGAGCCGATTTACACCGCCTCAAAATTCGCGGTGCAGCCGTTCGTGCATACGGTGCGCAGGCAAGTGGCCAAGCACGGCATACGGGTGGGGGGAGTGGCCCCCGGCCCGGTGGTGACCGCGCTGCTGGATGATTGGCCGAAGGAAAAGATGGACGAGGCCCTTGCGAATGGTAGCCTGAGGCAGCCGGTGGAAGTGGCGGATGCCGTGATCTTCATGCTGACCCGGCCCCGGACCGTGACCATTCGCGATCTGGTGATCCTTCCCCTGACCGTGGATTTATAAATGCAAGCTGACCATACCATCGGCGTCGACGTCGGCACCGGATCGGCCCGGGCGGGCGTGTTTGACCGAACGGGCCGCCTGCTGGCATCCGCCAAGCGGGCGATCACGATCTGGCATGAGGCCGGCGAGGTGGTCGAACAGTCGGGTGATCAGATCTGGTCGGCCATCTGTGCCTCGGTGGCCGAGGCGTTGACGGCCTCGGGTATCGCGGCGAACGGGATTGCCGGCATTGCCTTTGACGCGACCTGTTCGCTGGTGGCGGTGAAGGCCGATGGCCGCCCCGTTACCGTCAGCCCCTCAGGCGATCCTTCGCGCAATGTCATGGTGTGGATGGACCACCGCGCAAGCGGTGAGGCGGCAGAGATCAACGCAGGCAACCATGCTGTGCTGGCCTATGTTGGCGGCAAGATCTCGCCAGAGATGGAAACGCCAAAGCTTTTGTGGCTGGCGCGCAACCTGCCGGGGTCCTTTGCGGCGGCGGACCACTTCTTTGATCTTGCGGATTACCTGACATGGCGGGCGACGGGTTCTTTGGCGCGGTCCGTTTGCACCGTCACCTGCAAATGGACCTACCTTGCGCATGAAGCCCGTTGGGACGCGGGCTATTTCCGCGCCATCGGTCTGGGGGTTTTGGCGGACGAGGGGTTCGCCCGTATTGGTACCGAAATTGTCGAACCAGGCACGGCCCTTGGCCACGGTCTGACCGCAAAGGCCGCCGCCGATCTGGGGCTTGCTCCCGGCACGGCCGTTGGGGCGGCGTTGATTGATGCCCATGCGGGGGGCATTGGCACGCTTGGCGGGAAGATCGAGAGCAGCGACGGCGATGTGCGCAATCGGCTGGCCTACATCTTTGGCACCTCGGCCTGTTCGATGGCGTCCACCAGCGATCCGGTGTTTGTGAAGGGGGTCTGGGGGCCCTATTTCTCGGCCATGGTGCCGGGGCTTTGGCTGAACGAGGGCGGCCAGTCGGCAGCCGGGGCGGCGCTGGATCATCTGGTGCAGATGCACCCGGCCAGCCCCCAAGCGGCTGAGCATGCAAAAGCCGCAGGTCAATCGCTGGTTGGCTGGCTAGACATGCGCGCCCAGGCCATGGGGCCGCTGGCCGATGTGGCGGCGCTTGCGGGCGACGTGCATGTGGTGCCGGAATTCCTCGGCAACCGTTCCCCCTTTGCCGAGCCAGAGGCCCGCGCGATCATCGCAGGGCTGGGGCTGGAGGCAGGGGTCGACGATCTGGTTGGTCTGTACATCGCAGGCCTTTGCGGCATCGGGTATGGGTTGCGGCAGTTGCTGGACAAGTTCCGCGATGATGGCATCACCATTGATGCGATTGTGGTCAGCGGTGGCGCGGCGCAAAGCAAGCTGGTGCAGCGGATTCTGGCAGATGCGACGCAAACCGCGGTGGCGGTCGCACCATCGCCGGAACCGGTATTGCTGGGGGCAGCGATGTTGGCGGCGGCGGCGTCCGGTGTGGCCGGGTCGGTGGCCGATGCCATGGCAGCAATGTCAGGCGACTGCACGCTGGTGCGGCCTGAGGGCGGCACCGTCGCGGCGCGGCATGCCCATAGATACGCCGCGTTTGAGACGTTGCAATCAGCGGCAAGGATGATCCGCAACCAAGATTGACGCTTGGCTTGGGGCGGCATCTGCAAGATATTCCAATTCAAATGGCAAAAGGACAGAAGCATCTATGACGTCTTTCTCATTCCCCGGTGTCCAGTGGCTCAAAGTTCCCAATCGCGATACTGCTGCGGGTACCGCACAGATTGAGGCTACGGTTTCGCAAGTTTTGGCCGATGTGCGACAGAACGGTGATGCAGCGGTGCGCCGCTATTCCGCGCAGTTCGACAAAGCCGATCTTGCGGCGTTTGAGGTGCCGATGGCCGACCGACTAGCAGCGGTGGCGGAACTCGATCCGCAGACCCGCGCGGACACTGAATTTGCAATCGCCAACGTCACCGCTTTTGCGAAAGCGCAGCTTGGGACCATTCTGCCGTTGGAGGTGGAAATCCTGCCCGGCGTGTTCATGGGGCACCGCGTGATCCCGATTGAACGGGTCGGTTGCTATGTTCCGGGGGGGCGTTTTCCGCTGCTGTCGGCCCCGATCATGACCATCGTACCGGCCAAGGTTGCGGGGGTGTATGAGGTGATTGCCTGCCTGCCACCGAATGCCCACCGGGCGATGATTGCGGGATGCCACCTCGCTGGAGCCGACCGGATTTTCCGCATCGGCGGCGCGCAAGCCATTGGTGCAATGGCCTTTGGCACGGAATCGGTGCCTCGTGTGGACAAGATCGTGGGTCCCGGAAACGCCTTCGTGAACGAGGCAAAGCGGCAGGTGTTTGGCCCGGTCGGGATCGACCAACTTGCTGGCCCGTCAGAGATTTATACCCTTGCCGACAACACCGGGGATGTTGAGATGCTGGCGACCGATATGCTGGCACAGGCCGAACATGACGTGCGCACGAGGGTGGGTTTGATCACCACTGATGCGGCGTTGGCGGCTAAGGTTCTGGCCGAGGTAGAGGTGCAACTGGCCACTCTTTCGACGGCGCATGTGGCGGGGCCAGCGTGGCGGGATATGGGAGAGATTGCGATTTGTGACAGTGAAGCGGCGATGATCGCCTATTCTGATTTCATCGCGTCCGAGCATTTGCAGGTCCATACCGCCGACCCCCATGCCTTTGCAAAACGGCTGCGCAATTATGGGTCGTTGTTCATTGGTGAACTGGCCAGTGTGGTCTATTCTGACAAATGTTCCGGCACCAACCACACCCTGCCGACCATGGCGGCCGGGCGATATACTGGTGGGCTGTGGGTCGGGGCCTATGTGAAAATCGCGACACATCAATGGCTTGACGAACGCGGCGTGGCAGCCGTTGGTCCTGCTGCGGCGCGGCAATCGGCCAGTGAGGGGTTGGAGGGGCACCGGCGCGCCGCGCAGTTGCGGCTGGACCGATTGCAGGTCGCCAAGGGTTAGGCCAAGGGCCGTTGGAACGTCAGGGTGGTGGGGCGGGTATAGCCGAGATGGGCCGTGCGGCCGGTTTCAGTGAAGCCAAGTCGCTGAAAGATGTTGTGGTTTTCAACAAGCTCGACCCGGGTTTGCAGTTCCAGCAGCGGCAGGCCAAGGTGGCGTGCCCGGGTCTCTGCCACCGCGATCAGCGCCCGCGCAAGCCCTCGGCCACGTTGCAAAGAACTGACCGCCAGCTTGCCAATATACAGCGCAGGGGGCTTGGGCGTCAGGACCATGCAGGCGACCGGGGGGTGTCCCATCACCCAAATTTCTCCCGTCTCGGCTTGGGCGGCGATCCCCTTGGCGGTCAGGGTCAGCATCGAAGAAGGCGGATCGATCCGGCCATCCATGAAGGCAAACTCCGCCCGGATCAGCGCCAGAACCGCGTCCCAGTCGTAGGGCGCGGTCGCGCGGTGGGGCAGGGTGTCAGTGGGGTTAACCATCTGATCCTATGGAAAAAGGGTTGTGGAGACTCTGCAGAGGATCGAGAAGAAATCGTAAAGTATCTGTAGACACAGTGGCAGGGCCCTGCTGCATCAACACGTTCGTCTGATGTCCTGAACATAAAGCGAACATTTTTTTCGGTGCGCTTTGATTTTTAGCACATCGCTCGTCTTTTGACCGCCATTCTGGCCAAGGCCATAAAGCAGTTGGCCAGATATGGGAGGAAAGATGCATCCAAGCCTCAGATCAATCCTGCCATCCGCGCCCCGGTCAGCAGGTCGGGGGCGAGATGATGCGCCCACCGTCCGGCGCTTGGCACCACGTCGGGCACTTGCACGACGGTGCAGCCAGCACGGTGTGCAGCTTCGGCACCAGTTTCACTGTCTTCAAACACCAGACAACGGGCGGGGTCCACGCCCAGCAATTGCGCCGCCAAAAGATACGGGGCGGGGTCGGGTTTCGCGGCGGTCACGTCATCCAGTGTCACCACTTCGGCGAAGGCAGCCGCGATCCCCGCAATCGCCAGTTTGCGACGCGCGCCGTCACGACCGGTCGATGTTACAAGCGCGCGGGGCAGGCCAGCGTGTGCCAGCAGGTCGGCCGCACCGGGTTTCAGGGGCAGGCCCTCGGTTTCATAGCCGATCTGAAACGCCGTCCGCCATTGCTGGTTCACCGACGCAAGATCGACCCCCGGCAAGGCCGCGCGGATCATCACGGCGGCGGTGGGTTCATCCATCCCGACCAAGCCATGCATAAAATCCGCATCGACAGCAAAACCATGGTCGGAAAACGCCTTCATTCCCGTGGCAAGGGCAAGGCTTTCAGTGTCGATCAGTGTTCCGTCAAGATCGAACAGCAGGGCGTCATACATCGCAGTCTCCGGCACGGTTACCGGGTGGTCTTACGGGGTTTTGCGGGGGGCTGGAATCTGAAAACGACCGGAAGGTTACAGGGACAGGCGAAAGTGTTGAAAGCCTTGCCCGGTCAGGCCCAGCGGGGTCAGCGCCAGATGCGGCACCAGCGCCAGATGATCGGCGGCAGCGGGGGCGCTGACAAAGGTGACGCTTGTGCCGGGTTGCGGGGCGAACGTCCAATGCGGGGCGCTGGTCACGTGCGGCGGGCCAGAGGCGATGTGATCTCGCAGAACGTCGCGCACAAGGCGTTGGTGGCTAAACACCAGATGGTCAGGATTGGCCCCGGCAAAACCGCCCGCCCCGTTGGCGCGGTAGCTGTTGGTGGCCACGATAAACTGCGCGTCCGGGTCGACTGGCTGGCCCAGATGGCACAGATTGCGGATGCGGGTCGACTCGTTGATTTGCGCGCCTGCGGGGGTAAAACGGGCGGGTTGCGACAGGTCGAACTGGTAGGTCAGCCCATCCAGATGATCAAAGTTGAACGAAGGGAAATCAAGGTCAATCAGGGGGGCGTCGGTGCTGCCATCGGGCACTTGGGCGAACTGCCCCGCCGCCATTTCCAGCCACAACGACAGGTCGGCACCCGAGACGCACAGCGCGGCTATGGTGTTGGGGAAAATATACAAGGCAGCGGCGTGGCGCAGCGACAGGTCACCCGCCGGTATATGGGTGTAGTTCTGCGCCCCGCCCCGGCCGCCGACCTGAAAGGGCGATACGGCGGCGAGGATCGGCAGCTCGTCCCACGCCGTGCCACGCAGCGCTGTTTGCGCATAGCCGCGTTGTGCGGCGGCGACCAGATGCAGGGCGGCGCTATCGGACACATGGGAGAAATAGGTGGACAGCGGCACCGGGGTCTGGCCTATGCGCCGTCGTGCCCATGCCAGCGTGGCCTTGTGCGCAGAGCTTGCGGCGCGGCGCACCGGGCTTTCTGCGGCGCGCGAGGCAGGGGCCTGGGCCGCCGGCCAGACGGCGGAGGCATGGCCCATCACGCGCCACCCGTCACGGGTCTTGCGCAAAGACAGATCGATGACCCCCAAGTGAGACCCAGAATGACCTGGCATCACCGCAGGTTTGCCGGCAAGGCACCCCAAGGCTGCGTCGATGCCCGGACCTGTCGGATGCTGGGGCGATGGGAAAATCAAATGGTTGTGCCCGGTGACCAGCGCATCAATACCGGGCACGGCGGCAAGGGCGGTCGAGGCATTTTCCATCCCGGGCAGCGCGTGCAGCGGACCGATGCCGGAATGAGACAGCGCGATCACCACATCGGCCCCTTGCGCGCGCATCATCGGCACCCAAGCCTGAGCGGCAACCACAATGTCACGGGCGAATACCTGCCCCTCGAGATGCTGTCGGTCCCAGATCAGGGTTTGCGGCGGGGTAAAGCCGATGATGCCAATGCGCAGCAGATGGGACTTGCCGGCACCATCGCGCACTGCGCGGGTCAGGATGGCAAAGGGCGGGACCAGCGTCTGGTCCTGCAAGGGGGTATCACCCAACCGGCGGGCGATATTGGCCGATACGATGGGGTGGCGGACCTGCGCCAGTGCTCGGTTCAAAAACGGCAGGCCGTAATTGAACTCATGGTTGCCAAGCGTTCCCGCGTCATAGCCTAGCGCGTTGAATGCGACCATCACCGGGTGGGGTTTGCTGCTGCGGGTCTGGGCGACGTAATCGCCAAGCGGGCTGCCTTGCAGAAAATCGCCATTGTCCAGCAGCAAGGTATTGGCCGCCGTGGCGCGAGCGGTGGCAATCAGGCGGGCGGTGCGGACCAGGCCGTGGCACAGGCTCGGCTGATCGGTGTAGTAATCATAGCCCAGCAGGCAGGCGTGCAGGTCTGAGGTGGCCGCGATGCGCAGATGCACATCGCCCAGGGTGGTGCCTGGTGCGATAGGTGCAACAATATCTGGGGACAATGCTGTCACCATAGTCTCCGACTAAGGGATTGGAAAAAGAACGCACCTGAAACCGAAGGAAACCGAAACTTCTTTCTGTGTTAAGGCATCTTTTGGCAATTCCAAGCAGAAGTGGAAGTGGGGCTAAAAAATACACGCAGGGGTTGCATTCAAAACGCAACGTGCCAAAGGACGTGCCCTGATACACCCCTTAACAGCCCGCCCCTTTTCGCCAGAATAAAAACCGCTATATTAGGCCAATAGCAGCATTTGCGAATCCACTCACCAACCGGAGCCAGCCGTTGCCGTCACGTTTGCACACCATGTCTGACAAGACCGACGGGCCGGGGGGCGATGCGTCGATCCTGACCAAGACCAAATCCCGCACACAGCGCCCGCCGATGTACAAGGTGATGTTGCTGAACGATGATTACACCCCTATGGAATTTGTGGTCCATGTGCTGGAGCGGTTCTTTGGCATGAACCACAGCCAAGCGTTTGACATCATGCTGACGGTCCACAAAAAGGGGCTGGCCGTGGTGGGGGTGTTTTCTTTTGAGGTAGCGGAAACAAAGGTGGCGCAGGTAATGGATTTTGCGCGCCGGCATCAGCACCCGCTGCAATGCACGATGGAAAAGGAATAGGGCGCCCCGTCGCCCGCCCATGCGATCAACCCGTTTGAATTTGGCACTGGAAACCGGTGCGTTCGCGCTGCCTGCTGATGGCCGCATTGCCGTATATCGTCCGCAAGGGACCGATGATCTGGCAGGCTTGCCGCGTGAGCGCTTGGTGGCGCTGACAGGCTTTAAACCCGATCATGACGCTTTCGGCGCGCGGGGTTTTTCGGTGACGGCGCAACCGCCCTATGCCGCAGCGCTGGTGTGTTTGCCGCGGGCAAAGGCGCATGCGCGGGCGCTGATTGCGCAGGCGGCGGCTGAGGTCGTGCCGGGCGGGCTTGTCGCGGTTGATGGACAAAAAACCGATGGCATCGATGCAGTGCTGAAGGATTTGCGGGGCCGGGTGGTGCTTTCGGAAAGCCTGTCCAAGGCGCATGGCAAGTTTGCGACGTTCGCGGCAGGGCCGGTGCTGGAGGATTGGGCCGCCGCCCCCTTGACCATCGAGGGCGGGTTTCAGACGCTGCCGGGGGTGTTTTCGGCTGATGCGCCTGACCGGGGGTCAGCCCTGCTGGCCGCCGCTTTGCCTGCCAAACTGGGGCCGAAGGTTGCCGATCTGGGCGCAGGCTGGGGGTATTTGTCGCGCGCGGTGCTGGAGCGGGAGGGCGTCAAGCGGCTGGATCTGGTCGAGGCCGAGGCCGACGCTCTGGCCTGTGCGCGGGTGAACATCACTGATCCGAGGGCGCAGTTTCACTGGGCCGATGTGGGGACGTTCCGCCCCGAAAGTCTGGTGGAAACCGTGGTGTGCAACCCGCCGTTCCACACGGGTCGAACCGCCGAGCCTGCGCTTGGACTGACGTTCATCGCGGCGGCCAAGCGGATCATGGCCCCGGATGGCGTGCTGTGGCTGGTCGCGAACCGCCATTTGCCTTATGATGCGGCCCTGCAAGCCGCGTTTTTGCAAGTGGAAGACATCGGCGGCGATGGCACGTTTCGCTTGATCCGTGCCGCCAAACCGCGCCGCGCGCCGCGCTGACCCCCCTCGGAGAACCGCAATGTCCCTATCCATTTCCGGCAAGACCGCCATTGTCACCGGGGCGGCCAATGGCCTTGGCCTCGCCATTGCGCGGCATTTTGTCGATAAGGGCGCGAATGTCATGTTCGCGGATATTGACGAAGCCCGGCTGGAGGCCGAGGTCGGCGATGAGGCGCGCGCCGAGCGGCAGGTGCGGCTGTTTGCGGGCGATCTGACGCAAAAACTGACCATCACCAATCTGCTTTCGGCCACGCTTGACGCCTTTGACCGGGTGGATA
>JANNNF010000118.1:0-10209 GCA_031398405.1 Rhodobacterales bacterium
ACCTGCGTCGATTACACCAACCGTCTGGCAGATATCACGGTGGGCTATATGGGCGGCGATGGAGACCAATGGGTGATCACCCGCAACGCGCGGGGCGAGGAGTTGCTGGCCTTGCTGCGCGACCAACTCGCCACCAAACCCCTGACAGACAAAGGAAAACGCCATTCAGCGGTCAAAGGTTTCATGGCAAACACCGCCCGCGCGGCAGGCGGTATGCCGTTGCGCCGGATGCCCAACTGGTTGCGCCCGATTGTCAGTTTCCTACAACCTCGCATCGGCCCACGTGGGCTGGAATTTGCCCGCGCGCGGCTGGAAATGAAGGCGGTCGAAACCGTCCTGCACCTGCGCCGCGCCCATCCGGCCCGCGTCAAGAACATGATCCCCGCCCATGTCTGGCGTCTGGTCGCCCCCTATGGTCTGACTCCCATACCAAATGAGGTCAAAGACCCCAAGTCTTGACGGAAGGCCATAAATCCCGCCACATCAGGGCTTGCCCCCAATCCGGAAAGCCCTGCTCGTGAAAGCCACTCTGCGCGCCCTGTATGAAGGTGAAAGTCGCCACGCAGTGCGCTTTCGCTATGGTTTGCTGGCGTTTGACATGGTGACGATCGCTTTCCTGATCGCCACTTCTTTTATCACGCGCGGCCATCATACCGAATTCATCGACCTGATCATCGGGCTTGTCTACTTGTGTGATGTGCTGGCCCGTCTCTACATCAGCCGGGCGCCGCTGCGCGATCTGACCCACCCTTATGGCCTGGCCGATATCGCTGTGGTCGCCTCCCTTCTAGCCCCCCTTTTGGGCGAAGGTCTGGCCTTCCTGCGCGTCGCCCGCATGTTCCGCGTGCTTCATTCTACGCAGACCCGCAGCCAGTTGCGCCGCGATGTGCCAGGCTTCAAACGCTACGAATCCACCATCGTGGCGGGCGTCAACCTTGCTCTGTTCGTGTTCCTGATGACAGCCTTGGTGTACGAGACTCAGTTTGGCCGCAACGACAAGATCGTGAACTACGTCGATGCGCTGTATTTCACCGTCACAACCCTGACGACCACCGGCTACGGTGACATCACCATGAACGGCACCCCTGGCAAGCTGATCGCAGTCGCCATCATGGTCTGTGGCATCTCACTGTTCCTGCGGCTGGTCCAAGTCGTCCTGCGCCCCACCAAGGCAGACCACAAATGCCCAACCTGCGGATTGACCCGGCACGATTTCGACGCGGTGCATTGCAAAGCCTGCGGCACCACCCTGAACATCGAGGATGAAGGCGCCGTTTGATTGCGTCGTCGCGTAGGATGGGCAATTTGCCCATCTCTCCCTCACCCCATCAACCTCGCCACATCCAGCATCCGGTTGGAAAACCCCCACTCATTGTCATACCAGCCAAATACCCGCAGCAACCCTTGCGGCGTCACCCGGGTCTCGGGGCAGGCCATCACAATGCTTTCCGGCCTGTTGCGCATATCGGTGGAAACCAGCGCGCGGTCTGTGGTACCAATAACCCCGCCCGCCCCACGAAAAACTGCGTTCACCGTCTCAACCGTAACGCCGCGTTCGGTCATCACCGCCAGATCAATGCAAGACACAGACGCCACCGGAACCCGCACAGCAGACCCGGCAATCCGCCCGGCAAACTCGGGCAGCACCACGTCCAGCAACCGTTGCGCGCTGGTCGTGGTCGGCACCATCGACAGCGCCGCAGCCCGGCTTCGCGCGAAATCAGCCGCAGGCGCATCGACCGTCGGCTGGCTTCCGGTATAGCAGTGGATTGTGGTCATCGACCCTGTGACAATCCCCCACTCTTGCCCGATCAGCCGCACCAACGGTGCCAGCGCGTTGGTCGTGCAAGACGCGTTCGACACGATCTGCTGCCCGGCCAGCACAGCCTCGTTCGCCCCCAACACCACCGTCACATCCGCCGCCGTCGACGGACCAGAGATCAACACCCGCCCTGCCCCCGCCTCAATCCCACGCACGGCCACCTCCCGCGCATCCGCCCGCCCGGTACATTCCAGCACCACATCAATGCCGCGCAGATCAAGGATTGAGATATCAGGCGTCCGGTGCAAAGGCACCGCCCGGCCGTTCACCACCAAAGCCCCCGGGGTCAGCGAAACTTTACCCCGCCATGGCCCAAAAACGCTGTCATACTCAAAAAGATAGGCGCACATTTCGGCATCAGCGATATCGTTGATTCCGGCAATCTCCAGCCCCGGCCACCGATCGGGGGCCTCGGCCCAAGCTCGCAGCACCGACCGCCCGATCCGTCCGAACCCGTTGATGAATACCCTCATTCCCCGCCCCCTGCCTTGCCGGCAAAGTCAGACCACGCCGCACAAAACCAATCAATCCCGTACGCGCGAGAATTTGATCAAACTTGTGCCCCACACAAATCCCTCAAACCGCGACCTCCACCCCCAGCCCCCTTTCCTTCGCGCGCATCGCGGCAACCCCTGCCACCGCCAGATCCTGCAACCCAACCCCCGTGCCATCAAACAGCGTCACCTCCGCCGCCGATTCGCGCCCCGGATGCGCCCCCACCACAACCGCCCCCAGCGGCACAATCGGCCCCAACCCTGCCCCATGCTGCGCCTCGCCGATCGTCAGCGCTTGCGCAACCTCATCCGTGAACAGCCGCGCGCGGCACAGCAGCGCCGGTTCCACCTCTTGCTTGCCCACCGTATCTGTCCCCATGCAGGCCAGATGGGTACCCGCCCGCACATGGGCAGACGCCAGTGAATACACGTCCGACGAAGTGATGGTCACAATCACATCCGCCTCCACCATGCGCTCCAACCCTACCGCCTCAAACGGCAATCCCAGTTCCGCCGCCACCTCCGCCAGCCCCTTCAACCGCGCTGGCGTGCGGTTCCACGCAATCACTCGGTCAAACGCGCGCACCCGAGTCGCTGCCCGCAACTGAAATGCCGCCTGATGCCCGGCACCCACAATCCCCAAAACCCGCGCCTCCGTGCGCGCCAACCGGTCGATGGAAATCGCCGAAGCCGCCGCCGTGCGTAATGCGGTCAGCAGGTTGCCCCCGACCATCGCCAAGGGCCGCCCGGTATCGGGGTCGAACAAAAACACCGACGACTGATGGTTGATCATCCCCCGCGCCGCATTGCCCGGAAAATACCCCCCAGCCTTCACGCCCAGACTGCCCCCCGCCCGGTCGAGCCCCGACTTGAAGCCATAGTGCCTGCCGCCGCCCAATGCTTCACGCACCACTGGAAAGTTGTATGCCTCCCCCCGCGCCATCGCGGCAAAGCAAGCCTCCACCGCCACGAACGCATCGGCAGGAGACACAAGTTCCGCTATCAACGCCTCTGGCAAAATCAGCATCGCTGCCCCCTGATCTGTTCCCAAATATCCCCGCCAGAGACCCCGTCCGATGGCATCTACGGATCCTCTGAAAGTTATTTACGCGTTCTCTAGGGTTTCAATATGCCTTGCCACGGGCCGAAACCGGCCAGACCACCTCGACCACCCCCCCTCGAACCCCGACATACCAGTCATGAATGTTGCAGGTGGGATCGCAGTGTCCGGGCACCAATCGCAGCTTGTCGTTAACCTTCAAAACGCCCGCAGGGTCATCAATCACCCCATGCTCATCGCTGCATTTGACGTATTTCACATCCGTCCGGCCATACACCACCGGAAGGCCGGAATCCACCGATTGTACCTTCAGTCCGGCGTCCACGATCGCCTTGTCGGCCTTCACATGGCTCATCACGCTTGTCAGAAGGAACAGCGCATTTTCCCACTCACCCTGATCGATCCGTTGGCCATCGCGGTCCAGAATCCGGCCATAATCGTTGTCCATAAAGGCGTAAGACCCACATTGCAGCTCATTGTAAACGCCAGAGTTTCCCTCGAAATAATACGACCCCGTCCCGCCGCCGCCGACAATTTCGCAGGTCAGCCCTACGCCTGCCAAAGCCTCCACCGCCTCCTGCACCTGCCTCACCGCGATGGCGATTTTCGCCTCCCGTTCGGCATAAAGCTCCATGTGCTGCATGGCCCCCTGATAGGCCTGAATCCCTGCAAACTTCAGCCCCGCAGCGGCATCGATGGCGCACGCAATCGCCACCACCTCGCGGGCGGTTTTCACGCCGCACCGCCCGGCCCCACAGTCAATTTCAACAAGACACTCGAGTTCCGTCCCATGCCGCATTGCAGCATCCGACAAATCTACAATGTTATCAATATCATCCACGCAGCAAATCGTCCGCGCTCCCAGTTTCGGCAACCGTGCCAAGCGGTCAATCTTGGCCAGATCGCGCACCTGATTGCTGACAAGAACGTCCTTTATCCCGCCCCGCGCAAACACTTCAGCCTCGGAAACCTTCTGGCAACAGACCCCACATGAGCCACCCAAAACTTCTTGCAACTTGGCCACATCCACCGATTTATGCATCTTGCCGTGCACCCGGTGCCGCATCCCGTGCTCTCGCGCGAAATCACCCATCTTTTCGATATTTCTCTCTAAGGCGTCCAGATCGAGCACCAGACAAGGGGTCTGGATATCGGCCTCGGCCATGCCCGGCAGCGCGGGGATGTCATAGCCCACCTCAAGCCCGTCATATATATTCATGCTCTACCCTTTCATCCACGGCAGTTTGTCCACATCCACATTACCCCCGGTGATGACCACCCCGACCCTTTTGCCGCGAAATACCTCTGGGTTGGCCAGAATGGTCGCCAAAGGCACGGCACAACTCGGCTCGATCACGATCTTCATCCGCTGCCAGGTCATCTTCATCGCATCCACGATCTGGTCTTCTGTTGCGGTAAAAATATCGGTGACGTAACGACTTACGAAGTGCCATGTCAGGTCTTTCAATGGTACCTTCAACCCGTCCGCCACCGTTTCCGGTGCATCATCCGCAATGATCCGCCCGGCTTTGAAGCTGCGACAGGCGTCATCCGCATTCAGAGGTTCCGCCGCATAAATCTCCATCCCCGGTGCCAGTTCCGACAAGGTCAGGCAGGTCCCCGAAATCATCCCGCCCCCGCCAATCGGCGCGATCACTGCATCCAACCCGCTCACTTGTTCCAGCAATTCCCGCGAACAGGTGGCCTGTCCCGCAATCACCCGGAAGTCATTGTAAGGATGCACAAAATCGGCCCCGGTACGGGCTTGCACTTCGGCAAACACGGCCTCGCGGCTGGTGGTAGACGGCTCACATTCCACAATCACGCCGCCATAGCCCCGAACCGCATCTTTCTTGGCTTGCGGCGCAGTGCGCGGCATAACCACATTGCAAGGAACCCCCCGCCGTCCCGCCGCATAGCTGAGGGAAAGCGCATGATTGCCGCTGGAATGGGTCGCCACACCCCTGTTCAACTGATTGTCCTGCAAGCCGAAAACCGCATTGCACGCCCCGCGTACCTTGAACGCCCCTGCCTTCTGAAAGTTCTCACATTTGAAAAACAACTCGGACCCTGTCAGGTCGTTCAAATAGCTCGAGGTCAACACCGGCGTGCGATGGATATGCGGCGCAATACGGTTTGCCGCCTCAAGCACATCTTCAAACGTCGGAATTATCAAACCGCGCAGATCTTTCATGCTTAACCCTTTCACAATGGCCCAAATATCCCGGGGGTCCGGGGGCTGGCCCCCGGTCCGCCCGTTAACCCGGAACCGACCCCCGGTAATACTCCTGCGCCGCAGCCACCCCCGACCCCAGCTTGACCGGCCAGCCCAGATCAGCCATGCACATCTCCGCACAGGCCAATCCCGACAGCACCATCACATCTGTCAGCATCCCCAAGTGCCCGATACGAAACACTTTTCCGGCAACCTCGCCCAAGCCCACACCAAAGGCCACAGCGTATTTCTCGGCGGCAAGCTTCACCAGATCAGTGCCATTGCACCCGTCCGGCACCACAACGGCCGTGACGGTGTCAGAATAAAGATCAGCCGTCACAGCACAGGGCACCATCCCCCAAGCCGCCACAGCCCGCCGGACCCCTTCGGCCAACCTGTGGTGGCGGGCAAAGACGGCGTCCAGACCTTCGTCCTCCAGCAATTCGATGGCATGAGCGAGCCCCGCGATCAGCCCAACGGCGGGGGTATAGGGATAACCGCCTGCCGCATAAGCCTTTAGCATATCACGGAAATCAAAGAAGGTCCGGGGCAACGTGGCGACGTCCATCGCGGCAAGGGCCTTTGGGCTTACGCCCAGAATGGCAAGGCCAGCGGGCAGCATGAATCCCTTCTGGCTGCCTGCCACCGCGATATCGACACCCCAAGCCCCCATCTCGAACGGCATCGACCCGATCGAGGACACCCCATCAACAAACAGCATTGCCCCATGCCCCGCGGCGGCCATGGCCGCCCGGATGCCTGCAATGTCAGAGCGCACCCCCGTGGCGGTTTCATTATGTGTCGCCAGTACCGCCTTGATCTTGCCCCCGGTATCCGCCCTCAAAGCAGCCTCAATAGCGGCCAATGGCGCCCCTTGACCCCATGGGGTTTCAATGACTTGAACTGTCAGACCATGGCGTTGGCACAGGTCGATCCAGCGCTGCGAGAACATGCCAAACCGCGCAGCCAGCACTGTGTCGCCGGGCGACAAGGTGTTGGTGATCGCAGCCTCCCACCCGCCTGTGCCGGTTGATGGCAGGATGATCACCTCTCCCTGATCCATATTCATTACCCGCCGCACCCCTGCTACCGCAGGCTTGAAGAGCCGCGCGAAGGCGGGTGAGCGGTGGTCCAGCGTCTGCATGTCGCAGGCTTTGCGGATGCTGTCGGGGATGTTGGTCGGGCCGGGGATAAAGACTGGGTTCTGCGACGACATGATGGCCTCGGGGTTCAGGATGAACAGACAATAGGCCCGTAAATCCCATGGTGCAATTTTTTCGAAACTGTTTTTCACTGAGTGGAAAATATAGTATTCTTGATGAAAATCAGCGGGTCATGGTTTTTCATTGCTGAGACCCGCGCAAATGGGAGGAAGAAATGTCAGTCAAACCACGCGGGCGTCCAAGGGCGTTTGAGGACAAGACTGACCAGAACACCGTGCAGGCGTTGGACCGGGCTTTGGGATTGCTGGAGCATTTGGCAAGGCAAGGGATGACGCTGACGGAATTGGCGCAGGTCAGCGGGCAGGCGGTGGCGACGGTGTACCGCGCGCTGATCACGCTGCGGGGGCGAGGGATGGTTGAGGTCGAGGAAGCGGGGCAGATCTGGCATGTGGGGGCGGGGGCGTTCCGGGTGGGGACAGCGTTTTTGCGTCGCACCAAGGTGGTGGAACGCGCGCGCGGCCCGATGGATGCCCTGATGCGCGGCACAGGCGAGACGGCAAATCTGGGGGTGGAAAGCGGTGATGAAGTACTGTTCCTGTCTCAGGTCGAGACGCATGAGGCGATCCGCGCCTTCTTTCCGCCGGGCACCAAAGGGCCGATGCACTCATCTGGTATCGGCAAGGCTCTGCTGGCGTTTTATCCGGTGGAGCGTGTGCGCGCGATAGTGGCGCGGCAGGGGCTGGTGCGATTTACCCAAGCCACGCTGACGGATGAGGCGGCACTGTTGGGCAATCTGGCGCGGACGCGTGACAGGGGGTTCGCGGTCGATGATCAGGAGAGGGCCGAGGGGATGCGTTGCATCGCAGCCCCGATTTTCAATGCGCATGGAGAACCTGTAGCCGGGGTGTCGGTGTCTGGCCCGGCGTTCCGGGTGGGGCTGTCGGATGCAGACCGGATCGGGGCGATGGTACGGGCGACGGCGGATCAGGTGACAATGGCCACCGGCGGCGTGCGGCCCTGACACGGGGCGTTTGCTCCGCATAAATGTGGGTCCGCGCGCCTTAGCCCGGGATTTTTTTTCGGGTGGGATGGCCCCGCCGGGGTGTGCCTCCGGCGGGGATAATCTAGCAAAGATGACGGCCTCAGGCCAGTTGAGCTACCTTGGCGTGCAGGTGTTCTACAAGGCCCGCGTCCAGATCAAGACGGGCAGCCAGCATAGCGAGGTAGCCTTTTTCGGCGGGCGCATCAGGGTCTACGGCCAGCAATGAAGCGGTGTAGATCTCTACGGCTTCGGCCTCAGTCTGAGCGAGAGCTGCGATGCGGTTGACGTCTAACGGAGCGTCAAGCTCGGCGGCGATAAGGCTGCTTGCCTCGGCCTGCAGTCCAAGGCGCGACAACTCGCCAGTGATGCGGGCGCGTTCTTGCAGCGTCACATGCCCATCCGCTTTGGCGGCGGCGATCATCGCCGACAGCAGGCGTGTGGCGAGATGATCTGCGGCAACGGGGTCACTGGGCAGAAAATTCACATCGGGTTGCGACAGGGACAGGGGAGTGTCCTGAGTCGCGCCTTTACCAGCCTTCCAGTCCTCATACGCCTTGTAAGCCAGCCCGCCGATCAGCGCCGCCCCACCAACATTCACGCCAGCCCCAATCATCTTGCGGCCGCCGCCGGACAGCAAAACACCGAGCAAGCCACCCGCAATCGCCCCTTTGCCAAGGTTGGACTGACCGTCCCACGCGCCTTTGGCCTTGTCAGCCAACCCCTTTGCACCAGAGGAAATGCCTGCGCCTGTGGTGCTGCCGCCTGCGTTGGACAGACCGCCCATCAGACTTTCCAGAAGGGATTTGGCGTTCAACATTGGTAGCTCCTGTCTCATGGTTGAGGCCGGATATGGGGATTGTCTGGCGGCTGCGCAATATGACTGGCAGGATTGTGCTTAGGCCCCCCAGCCGCCACCGCCCGGGGTCAGCATCTCAACAGTGGCCCCTGCCGGGAGTTGGCGTTCGTCGTTGCCTTGCAACTCTTCCACCCGGCCATCGGGCCAGATCACCCGGTTGACACCAACTGCCCCCGGCCCGCCGCCGTGGGCGCCGAAGGGGGCAATCGTGCGACTGCCGCACAGGGTTGTCACGGTGACCGCGGCTAGAAACCGCAAGCGTCGATGGGCCCCGTTGCCACCCGGAAACTGCCCAGTGCCGCCCGAACCCTGGCGAATGCCGAACGCCTCAAGCCGCACGGGAAAGCGTTTTTCCAGAACCTCGGGGTCGGTCATCCGGGTGTTGGTCATGTGACTTTGCACCGCGTCGCAGCCCGGAAAACCAGGTCCAGCCCCAGTGCCACCGGCGATGGTTTCGTAGTTCTGGAAATCGGCATTGCCCCAGACGAAGTTGTTCATCGTGCCTTGGCTGCCCGCCATCACCCCCAAAGCACCATACAATGCGTTGCAGGCGGCCTGCGACACCTCGGTATTGCCCGCGATCACGGCGGCGGGGGCGGCGGGGTTCAGCATCGAGCCTTCGGGGACGATGATGGTCAGCGGCGCAAGGCAGCCTTCGTTCAGCGGGATGGTTTTACCGACCAAGGTCCGGAAGACGTAGAGCACAACCGCGCGGGTGATCGCAGCGGGGGCGTTGTAGTTGCCGCTGTGTTGCGGGCTGGTGCCAGTGAAATCCACTGTGGCGCTGCGGGTTTTGCGGTCAATGCGGACGGCCACCTTGATCTGCGTGCCGATATCCATCGGGTATGTGAACTGGCCGTCTGACAGCTTGCCTATAACGTCACGCACAGAGGCTTCGGCATTCTGCTGCACGTGACCCATGTAGGCGGTGACGGTCTCTGCGCCGTAGGTCTGCGCGACGCGCAAAAGTTCACGTCGGCCCGTTTCATTAGCGGCGATCTGGGCCTTTAGATCAGCCATGTTCTGGTCAATCGCGCGGCAGGGATAGGGACCGGAGGCAAGAAGGGCGCGGGTCTGTGCCTCGCGCAACTGGCCTTGGTCCACCACGGTGAACAGGTCGATCAGCACGCCTTCTTCCGATATATGACGGCTGTCTGGGGGCGACGATCCCGGGGTGCGGCCACCGATATCGGCATGGTGGCCGCGTGATCCCAGCCAGAAGGCGGGCGCATCGCCAAGGAATACGGGTGTGATCACTGTCACATCCGGCAGATGGGTGCCACCGTTATAGGGTGAGTTCAGCATATAGGCATCGCCCGGCTTTACCGTGCCCGCCGTGGCCTGCATCACTACTTTGACCGCATGGGACATTGACCCCAGATGCACTGGCACATGCGGGGCATTGGCAACCAGATCGCCGCCGGCATCAAAGATGGCACAGGAAAAATCGAAGCGTTCCTTGATGTTGACCGACCATGCGGTGTTTGCCAGCGTCGCGCCCATCTGGTCTGCGACCGACATGAAAAGGTTGCTCATTACCTCCAGCAGCACGGGGTC